>JBHHWX010000033.1:0-21366 GCA_046756745.1 bacterium
TCGAACGGGTTACCTCGACGTCCATGGAGAACATATCATTTATTGCGGTGACGATTGAATCTGACGTTGAGAACATGGATGATGTGAAAAGCGAAATTCGTGAGGCCGTTGGCCGGGTCACCGATTTCCCGGAAGCCGTGACCGAAACTCCTCTCATTACAGATATTAAGACGGCAATTTTCCCAATTCTGGAGGTTGGCATTTCAGGGAATTTACCTTATCGGGAAATGAGAGGGCTGGCCAGACGTTTCGAGAAAAAACTCAAAGAAGTGCCGGGGGTCTCACGCGTTCAAAAATACGGTTATCTGGCACGCGAAATCAGCGTGGAAGTCTCGCCACAAAAATTGAATGACTATCAGATTCCTATCAGACAAATTATTGCCGCGATTCAAGCGCGCAACATCCGCGCAACCGGCGGCTCCCTGGAATCCTATACGAGTGAGAAGAATGTCGTTACGCTGGCGCAATTCCGCAATCCCCTCGAAGTGGGGGACGTGCTGGTTCGAACGACGTTCGAAGGTCCGGCGATCAAAGTAAAAGATTTGGCGGTTATCAGAGACGATTTTGAAGACGAACGCATTTTAACCAGGATGAACGGCAAAGCCGCCATTTCTTTTGTCATTGAAAAGAGCGAAACCGCCGATATTATCCGCACCGCCGAGGCCATCAAAACGCTGGTTGCGAACGAACAGGAAAATCTCCCCAAAGGAGTGGAATTCCTATTCACCAAGGATGTTGCAAAGAATATAAGAAAACAGTTTGACATCGTCCGTTTGAATGGCCTGCTAGGGCTGGTTTTAGTGCTGGTTGTGCTGACGCTTTTTCTTAACCTGCGCACTGCATTCTGGGTTGCCATGGGCATTCCGCTGACTGTACTGGGCGTCATTTTCCTGCTGCCGTTTTTTGACGTCGATTTGGACAGCATTACTTTAGGTGCGATGATCATTGTCATCGGAATTATTGTGGATGACGCCATCATTATTTCGGAAAATATTTACCACAGGCGAGAAATTGGCGACCTCCCCATCGACGCTGCCGTGAATGGGATTTCCGAAGTGTTCCGGCCGGTTGTCACTACCGTCCTGACGACCTTTCTCGCCTTTGCGCCAATGTTCCTCATGCCAGGTATGCTGGGCAAATTTGTATTTGTCATTCCCTTGACCATAGGCCTGGCACTGTTTGTGTCCCTGGCAGAAGCTGTGGTGGCGTTGCCGGCGCATTTAATCCCCGGGTTGAAAAAGAAATCTGGCGGTAAAGGAGAGTCGCCTAAAAAGAACTGGTTTGTTTCGGTTAGAAATGTGTTTGAAAAACTCCTCCTTAGGGTTCTGAAACTGCGTTATGGTGTTCTGCTGCTATCGATTCTGGTTCTTGCAGGTTCGCTTTTCTATGCTGCAAATTATATGAATTTTATTTTGTTCCCATCATCAGGAGCAGAAGAATTCCTCGCCCAAATCGAACTTCCTGTCGGAACGTCTCTGCAGGCGACATCAGATAAGATCCGGCAAGTCGAAGAATTGGTCGACGGACTGCCCGAAGGCGAGGTGTCCTCCTACGGTGTTCGTATCGGCGCTTACGTAGATCTCGTGGATACCGAAAGCGAAAATTATGCAACCTTGATGGTCAATCTCACGCCCTATGGGACGCGTTCACGCACGGCAGATGAGATCGTTGAAGAGCTGCGGGTGAAAGCTTCTCAGCTTGACGGGTTCAGGAGTGTGACCTTTAACATCAATGCCGGCGGGCCGCCGGTCGGCAAGCCGGTGACCATTCGCATCGTCGGCTCCGAAGATGCGATGCGGGCACACCTGGCCGATTCCGTGGTCGCTTTTTTGAATACCATCAACGGGGTTAAGGACATTGAACGCGACGACAAACTGGGTAAAGAGCAAGTGGAGATTAAACTCGATTACGATAAACTCGGCAGGCTGGGATTAACCGTTGCGGATATCGCGCAAAATGTCCGGATTGCTTATGATGGCCAGGTAGTGACCAACGTTCGTTATGGTGAAGATGATGTGGATTTCCGCGTGATTCTCGAAAAAAATGCCCGCAGGCGACTGAGTTATTTAAGGCAATTGCCCATTCCAAATCGTCAAGGCCGGCTCATTCCGTTGAATGAGGTTGCCTATTTGCAGATCAGCCCCGGTCCGGCTAACTTTCACCATTATGACGGCGAACGTTCACTGACTGTGACTGCCGACATATTACAGGACGTGACCACCGCGTTGAACGTTATGCAATCGGTTTTAGACCATTTCGACCTTCATCGCGACTTTCCTGGTATGCGTTTCGTAGTCGGCGGCGAGGCCCAGGAGTCGCAGGAATCTATCACCGGTCTCATCAGTGCCTTTATCATCGCGATTATCGGGATCTATTTTCTGCTGATTTTACTGTTCAATTCCATAACTCAACCCTTGATGGTCATGATCGCCATCCCTTTCGGCATTGTTGGCGTCATCATCGCTTTCGCTTTGCATGGCGAAACCTTGAGCTTTCTGGCCATGACCGGTACCCTGGGTCTGGTGGGGGTTGTTGTCAACGACTCACTGGTTTTGGTGAATTATGTTAATGAGCTGCGGAGCTCTGCTCGTGATGAGGACTTAAAGAAAACCGTGGCGCGGGGCACCGCAGACCGGCTGCGTGCCATCATCTTAACCACCCTTTCAACTGTTGCGGGATTGCTGCCACTCGCGTATGGCATCGGCGGTACCGATGTTTATATGTTACCGATGGCGCTGGCTTTGGGGTACGGACTGCTCTTTTCAACTCCGCTGACATTGTTCTTAATTCCCAGTCTCTACGTCATTGGCAACGATCTGAGCCGGATTTTTAAGAGGAATCCAAAACCGGCAGCAGCGTAAATCTCTCTCATCTCTGAAATCACGGATCTTGCTGAAAGACAAAATGATTAACGACAAAATAATTTCTTTATATCAAGGTACAGGACGACATGTCAGACAAGCATGCCAACAACACAAAGTGTCTTTTAGTCGAACGTTTCGTCGTACCCGGCCTCCTCCAGACGCTCTTCCATGACATCTTGCAGAATCATAAACAGTCCTTCGTCGACTTCTTTAATCATGTCCATAACCCCGGTCATGTGCCAGATCAAGTACAACTCGATGATGGTCTTGTCATCGATTGCCCAGCCGGTTTCCGTGGTATGCAAGGTCTCCGGGGGAAGGGCCCGGCGCCATAAATCAAGATTATCTGCAATCTCCTGCACATGTCCGCCCCAATCCGGGAAGGCATCCGCTTGCAGCATATCGGGAGAGACCTGCGTCCCGGTGGACATGATCTTGTAAATAATCCGGCCGTATCCTTCAAGAGCATCGCGGGCGGTTTGCAAGCCGTTGCGTACCGCAACCTCGCGGATGACCGTAATGAGTCCACCCGGGGAATTCTTGCGCGGACAGCGATCGCAGGAAAAACATTGTGAGCAATCCCAGATGCTGTCGTTCATAAGAGTATAAACCAGATCAGCGTCTTCACGAGCGACCGCTTGTGCAATCACACGCGGGCTGAAATCATAGAACCGCGCCGAAGGACAAGCCGCCACACAGATGCCGCACTCGTAACAGCCGTATAAGAAATCCTCAAACCGGATATCTTGTTTAATTTCCTGAAATAATCTTTCTTTTTCTTGCAGGGGGGTGTCTTTGTATTGTTTTCCGGTTAAATCAAGGGCCATCATTCATCTCCAAGTTACCTACTCGTTTGGGCTGTCCAAAAAGGGGATAACATGTCTTTGCGAAGCGACGAAGTAATCTCCCCTTTTAGGCACGAAACTATGAGATTGCCTCGCTGCGCTCGCAATGACATTTGCCTTTTTGGACTGCCCTGCAAGAGGAAAAAAGACTCTTTTCTTAGCGAAAGCGTCCCGCCGAGCGGGTTTTCCTCTGACTCTGTGCCAAAAACCCTCGGCGAGACGCCTTCAGGAAGAGATATTATCCTCTCGATGGGCGAAATTCTCATGACTCAAATCCCACATCCCAACACCACCATAAATTGGGATTTGGCAGTTTGGGATTTGGGATTTTTTTAAGTTAATCTTCAAATCCTTCCACGTGTTCACACGCTTTCAAATCATCGTTGTCGATTTTTTCGCGGTAAGCCTGTACCGCCGAATCGCCGGTCAGCATGTCAGCAATCTCAGCATCCAGATTTGTGGGTTTCAGCTTGACTAGCCACCCTTTTTTGTAAGGGCTGCGATTGATAAGCTCGGCATCGCTGGCCACCTCTTCATTCACTTCGATGATTTCGCCGGATATCGGAGTTTTCACCGGTCCGACCCATTTGCTGCTTTCCACCGTGGCAATGGGCCGCCCCTTAGCTCGAACCACCCCAACTTTCTTTGTCTTCGCATGCAGAAGGAGGCCGGCCATGTTCTGCGCCACATCGGTCATGCCCACGGTCACTGTACCGTCGTCGTTGACGTTCACCCAAGAATGATCGTCAACCGCGTAATACAGATTTTTTAGAATTATACAACCCTTAATTTCTTCGCGATCGGACATATTTCACTCCTTCTATGATGCTAGCCAGAAGGTGACCTTTTCAACAAAGCTCCCCTTCTAACGCTAAAAGTACATAACATGGTCTGAATTCAGGGCCAGGTCGATAATACTTGTGGCTCCTAAAATTTCCACCCCGTCGATCAGATCTTCTTTGGTCATGTCCCACAAGGCCATGCTTTGCTGACACACTCTCAGCTTAACCTCGGAGTCCAGGGCTTGTTCTAACATAGTCTTCAGGGTTACATCACTGGTCGGATCGAGCTGCACCTTTTCGGCTTCGCCTTTTTTGAGTTGATTGGTGCCATCCATGGTGAACCAGACCATCACCTCCATTTCCATGGCAGCGGCAGCCATGGCGTAAAACAAGGGGGAATAGGTTCGTCTCGGCGTTTCTACACCGTGGGTTTGAATAACCAAAATCTTCTTACCTTCGTAGTCATCCACTATTTGTTCCCTCTCTGCTTTGTTCATAGATCTCTAAGATCTCTGATAAATTCCCAAAATCCAAATTCTTCAAATCCCAAATACGGTTAAGCCGTTTCGACACGTGCCTCGGCATTTTGCTGTTTTAACTCATTTACTTTCATGATGGCGTTCACCCAGTCATCGGGTTCAACCCCGGGGGATTGTATTTCGCTTGTGACATAAAAATCACGCAGCAAGCCTGAAAGGCTTGCAGACTTCATTTCGGAATGCATGAGCATTCTTTCTAAATCTTGCAGCTTGTCAGGGGGGTGAAAGGTAAAATCTCCGGTAAAGGTAATGTCATCAATGCGGTGGTTTTTTACCCGCACGGTCGTGCGAATGAGTCCGCCTTTAGCCTTATGCGTTGTCTCATAAACCCAGACGTCAGTGTGGATTTTTACGCCTGATCGCTTTAATCCACCTTTTTGATTCAGCCATTCTTCCGATGTAAATTTCGAATCGTAATCTGCCATGGCCCGCAGCTCAGCGTCGGTAAAATTTCCTTTCACTATTTTGTCCCCGAGGACGTCTTCACATTGTTGAATGTAGAGGTCTTTCACCAGCTCACGGCTGGGAGCAGCGCCTAATTCGCGTTTCATCGTGGTCATATACTCATGCAAACTTTGGTATATTTTATCACGAAATTTTTCGTTGGGTACTTTCAAGACGCTGGCCATCAGCTCATAATTGAAGTCGAACATAAAACTCCCCACCAACACTTCGGCGTTGCCGATAGCTGCTGCGCCGGTGCCGCCGATTTTTTTCCCACCCACTTGAATGTCGTTGATCGGCCGGAAATAAGCTTCAATATCTAAAGTTTTGTACGTCTCGACTAATGGTTTGGCAAAAAGCTCAAAGCGCCGATCGAGCCGCATGGGCAATCGATCCGGATGAATTACCCACTGAGTAAAAAGCTGGTCCGAATCCAAGTAGACCGCCCCCCCTCCTACTTCACGGCGTACCACCGGGATATTGTTGGCGCGACAAAATTCCACATCAACTTCCTTTTTCAACTCCTGATGCAACCCGATGCAAACATAAGGTTCCTCAGGATAAACGAATAGAATGGTGTCGGGGCTCTCATCTGTTCTCGAAGCGGCCACGCCGTGGTAAACGGTTTGCGAACGTAAATAGGGTACCCTCCCAGCATCGACCAAACGAATTGGCACGTCTCTTCCTCCTCTTTGAAAAAAGGATTTAACCTGAATCATACAAATAACTTTTCAAGCGGCAGAATAATTTAATGGTAAAATAATTATTTGTTAAGAAGATAATCATTTTGCCATCCAATAATCCACTGTTTTTTAATAGCTTTCGGCCTGCGAGCAGCCAAATGGTCAGCACCTTTCATGAATAATGCAGGTTAAATAAAAAGACTTACATCGGCATCAGCAGCGTATTCGAGGAATGTGGCCGCTCCGCCGATCTCGCATTCATCGATGAAATCTTCTTTGCTAAAACCGAAAACATCCATGGTCATTTGGCAGCCGATTAAACGCATATCGTCCATTTCCACACACATATCACGAAGCTCCTCAATGGTAGCAACCCCCTTCTTTTTGAAGGTCTTTTTCATCAGATTGGTGGCAACCGATTCAAATCCGGGCACAGTGGACGTCAATACATTAGGAATGGACCAGTTAATTTTTTGAAATCCTTCGGGACCGAAAGGCATTTTCATAGGCATCGCAGGATTCCCAACCGGTGAAACTGCAGTATCAAGCTTTTTTTTCAAAAGCGGCAAGCCGTAAAATGTAAAAAAAATCGCCACTTCCCAGTCCATCGCACCTGCGGCGGAAGCCAAAATAAAGGGGGGGTAAGCCCAGTCCAAAGTTCCTTTCGTTGAAATCAACGCTAACCGGCGTCTACCATTTTCTTTTGACATTTTAAACCTCCTTAGAGAAAAATCCCAAATCCCAATCCGGCGGCTGCCGGACAAATCCCAACATTGCTTTTTGGAGTTTGGGATTTGGTCGTTTGGGATTTCTTAGTGTGTTTTTTTAATAACAAAGCGGTAGGTCGAATTCCCCTCGTCATTCGCCTCGACCAGCTCGTGTTTGGTTTGTCTGGCCCAGGCCTCCATGTCCGGAATCGAACCCGGGTCTGTCGACACCATTTCAAGGAGCTGGCCGACCTCGATTTCCTTCATGGCCTTTCTCGTCTTCACCACAGGCAAGGGGCAAAGCATCCCGGAACAATCTAATTTCTTGGACACCTCGTAATCTGACATGTTGACCTCCTCTTTTTAAGATAGGTTACCAAAGCTATCGCTCAACCTATTGTTTTTCTATATGATATTTTCTTGCTTAAGTGATGCATCGGTTTTTAGACTGGGGTCATATCTATATCGTGAGATTGAACGAAAACTCTCTAATATGCTCAAGCACCCGTCCCCGGGTGCGTTTGACGCTTCGCAAAAACAAGTGATTACGACACCCCCGAGATGAGGCTTAGAGCTTATTTCTGAGTTTTCGTTCACACACTAAATACGTTATTACAGCGATAAATTTCAAGTAAATTATTTCCGGCGGAGTGCATCTACTCAAAGGGCTGTCCAAAATATTCGCAAACAGTCTGTCACGCGACATTTATGTCTCCAAGCTGAAGGCTGATATATCTACATGAATGTCGAGTTACGTATTTCTATGGCGCTTTTTTCTGCGCGTAGGAATTCGAGCCTGATCCGGGCGATCATAAAATAACCGGACGCGGTATTCCTGTTCGCCCAAACTATTTACATATTGTAGAGCTCGACCGAGGGCCTGGCGCGTCGATTTGAGGACCGCCATATCAGAGAAGAAAATATTTTCCTTTCCGATAACTTTATCGATTCCCGAACGCAGAAAGACCCGTTGGACATCGCCGGTGACTCCCGAAATAATAAGAAGTTTATTGCTTTTCTTCATGGTCTCGATGAATTGCATCAAGGACATCATTGAAGTTGCGTCTAAACAGCAGGAACGTTTCACGCGCAGGATCAGCACCTTCAAGCCACTGCGGTTGGCTATTTTGCCAATTTCATCTTCAAAAAAATCCGCGGAGCCAAAGAAAATGTCTCCTTCCAGATGAACAATAGAAATTTCCGGGATGTGGCGTACGTCGGAAGACTTCCTCTCTTGAAAGCCGTTAGCCTCATCATAATCCAATTCGATGAGACGCGGATGTTGAACCTTTCGCAAAAAAAGAATCAGTGAAAGTCCCACTCCGATAAAGATAGCTGTGTCCAAATGGAACATCAAGGTCGAAGCAAATGTTGCAAGCATGACACTCGCGTCGGAACGGGTGGTTTTGAAAGCCAGGCGGATATGTTGCCAATTCATCATCTGGCCGGCAATCACCATAATGATCCCTGCTAAAGCGGCAACCGGAATGTATTGCACAATCGGGCTGAAAAGCACGACAATCACAGACAAAAAAATCCCTGAAAAAATCGAAGCAAACCGGGTTTGGGCGCCGGCGCGATAATTCAAGGACGTCCTGGTAAAAGAACCAGAGACCGGCATGCCGCTGAAAAAAGCCACTCCCATTTTCGCCAGACCCTGACCGATGAGCTCCTGATTCGCCTGAATTTTATCGCCAGCCAACGAAGCGACCGATTTCGCGCTCGCAATCGCTTCCGAGAGCGAGATGAGGGCCAAAGCCAAGGCGCTGGCCATCAAGAGTCGAATGGTGTGTAAATCAAACACCGGGGCGCTTAACGGCGGCAAAACAGCCGGAATTTTACCGACCGTAAGGATATGTTCATCCTCGGGTAAAAATATCACGATCACCGCCGCACAGAAAATCGCTAATAAATGAGATGGAATATAGGGAACTCCTGAAGAAGATTTTGGGATCAAGCGGTTGATGATGAGTACCAGCAAAAGCGACCCAAGCCCAATGATAAGAGTGACATAATTAATCTTGTGGCTGTGCTCAAAAACAGCAGCGAGCTTGAAAAAAGTGTTCCCGTTCGAGTTGGCTAATCCGAGGAGATTAGGTATTTGATTGACGATAATGAGCAATGCGGCGCCGGACATGAATCCTACGAGGACGGAGCGCGAGATGAATTGGGTAATGTTTCCGATCCGGAGGATTCCGGCTCCTAATTGAAATAACCCGGCTAAAAAAGCAAGCAAATAAACCATTCCCATATAATTATCTTGATGGACATAAGGAAGCATGGCAGCAGCGATCATAATTGAGCTCGCGTTCACCGGGCCGGTTTGCAGATGCCGGGACGATCCGAATAGAGCGCCTAAAATACTGCCGATGATAAGCGCATAAATTCCATGCTTGGGCTCGACGCCGGCAATAAGAGCATAAGCGATACATTGCGGCAGACTCACAAGGGCAACGGTGAGCCCGGCCATCAAGTCGAATCGTAGTTTAACTTTATTATAAGCCCTGGCTGTCTCAATAATGGGAAGCCAATTTTTGATTTTATCTGTATTCATGATTCTGTTGATTTATAACTCTGTCAGGGTTTCCCTATTTCCTGAACCTCGAAAACTTCATCTAAGAATCTGATCAAACTTTTGCACAAAAATGAAAAAAGTTCACACGTAATAACATAAAAATGTAACATCTATATATATTATAGTTCACAGCACTAACCCTGACAGAGTTTTTCAACAACGTCCCCACCCGATTCGTGCCAGTGAATAAAACCTCCGGACAAATGAGTGATGTTGAAACCGTGTTTTGCAAGCAAGGCCGATGCGTAAGCTGAACGACCGCTCGTACGGCAATGCACCAGGATTTCCCGGTCTTTGGGAATCTCATCCAAACGATCGAGCAGCCGTGTATGTGCGATATTTTTTGCGTGCGGGAGATGACCGGCATCATATTCGTCCGCCCGGCGCACATCCAGAATGAGAGCGCCGTCGGTTCGAAGCTTCGGAAGCTCGGTGATACTCACTGACTTCACCGGTTCCATCTCTCCTCCGTGTTTAGCATATTTGAGCAACGTTTCCGGGGTTAAGTATCCGGTCACTTGATCCAAACCGATTCGAATCAAATCCGTGACAGCTTCTGTAACCCGGGTTTCGTCAACGATGAGGTAAATCGGAGCCCCAGGTAACACATAGGAACCCACCACTGTTGGAAACGCGCTCGTTAAAGGCGCAAATAGAGCGCCCGGCGCATGCCCCCTGACAAATTCAGGCCATGAGCGGGTATCGATGAGAGCTATGGACTCGCTGAGAATGGCCTGAAATTCTTCTGGGGTCAAACGTGTGGGAGTTGGAAGCTCCCCCAATAGGGCCGGCCCTTCTTTATTTTCCTTCTTCATGCGCGCGAAATAGAGCGGGGGTTCAGGCTGCCCGTATAAAATCGATTCGACAAAGCGAGCTTCGTTGGAAGCATCCGCGACGGCGGCATTAAAACGTTTTTCATACCCAACGGTTGATTGCGGAACCGCTCCCAGGGCTTTGCCGCACGCGCTTCCCGAGCCATGTCCGGGCCACAATTGTAAGTAATCCGGTAATTCTTTAAAAAGCTGGAGAGACTCATAAAGAGTTTTCGCGGACTTTTCTTTATCGCCGACGTAACCCGCCGCGGTTTCCAACAGATCCGGACGACCGACGTCGCCAACAAAGACAAAATCACCGCTCGCAATTCCCATGGGCTCGGTTGCGCCAGCGCCAAGATCCGTTACCAGAAAACTCAAATGCTCGGGAGTATGTCCGGGCGTATAAACAGCCTTAATTTGAATGTGTCCTATGTTGAATGTATCTTGATTCTTTAAGAGCCGGTGTTTATAGACTCCTCCACCCTGCTTTTGGTTCAGCCATAAATATTTCCAGTCGGCAGTGCCTTCATCCGACAAATACAAACATGCGCCGGTGCGCTCGGCTAATTCACGTGCTCCGGACAAAAAATCGGCATGAATGTGGGTTTCGGTAATAGCCGTAATCTGCATTCTTTGTTCTGCCGCTAATATGAGATACCTTTCCACATCGCGCTGCGGATCGATGACCAATGCCTCACCGGTACGTTGACATCCCAACAGATAGGAGGCTTGCGCTAGCTTATCGTCATATAACATGCGAAAAAACATAAAACACTCCTTTTTTGTTATTACCAGTGAACTTTTGCATTTTTGTGCAAAAGTTTGACCAGATTTCTGATGAAGTTTCCGAGGTTCAGGAAATAGGGATATAGGACATCCCTTCCCCTAGTCCTTAATTCCCCAATTTCCTTCTACCTTATACAGGGTGTTGACTGCGGCTTTGCCGCGCTAGGAAATATCGACATTCCCGGTCAGTCTTGTATGATGACACAACTATGCAGTAATATATTTATCATTACCAAAAATGCAAGTATTTGCTGGCAGAACATCTAAGTCTTTTCGCTGACGAAGCCGCGAAAGATGGCTGACGCAGTATTCTCCGCGAAAAGGAAATCCGAATGTTGTCTCCTGTTCCAAGGCAAAGTGTGGCAGCCAGCAGGGTAACGGACATGTGATATATGTGATTTTCTCGCTGGGATCAGTTAGCTCAGAAAAAAACTCTGTTCCTATTGTTTGTTGTTTTCATCGTCACCGGCACAGTCTTCTTTGATCCAAACGCTTTGGCTTATGACACGGCTGCTCTCGACATACAAGAATTTCGCTCTGACAAAACGTTTGAGATCATCCTCATCTTTCTAATTATCATCATTTCATTTATGTTGATGCCTTTTGCCCTGCTGGTGGCAGGTTGGCAGCTCTTTCAAAATGGGCATCCCGATTGGGGGATTCTCACTATTTTGATTGGCCTTCATTACGTGCTGAAGATGTTCGGTATAAGAAAACCGACGCGTTGGTAGCGGACAAAAACTGCTTTTGAGTAAATATTTCAAAACATGCGGGGTATCATCAACAAAAACCGGAGAGAGAGCGTTAGCAAAGATGTCCAAAAAGCAGACGAAGACAAAGGAAGAGAGTTCAATGCTTTATACTTTTAGCGACAAGCTCCTCATTCAAAGTTATCACACGGCTCATGCCCTAAAGCATGAGATTCGTGCACGAGTCGTCGCGCAAGAAAAAATGAATTGGGAATTATGTGGTTTGCAGGCACAAGGCGCCTATATCTCCTTGACCTATAAGAAAAAAAGGTGACATCCCTCAGACTGTGATCAGCTTATCTTACATTTCCTTCATTTCTTTTATTTTTTTCCACTTTTTCCTTGATTTTATCTAAAATATGAATTATTCTTAATATAAGGTCTCCCAAACCTAAGGGGAGTCATATGTTAAGCTCTACCCAAAACCCCAAAATCGCACAGCATAAACCTAAGAAACCTGCTTTAGGAAGCCAATGGCTGTGGCAGACTATCCAATGGGTGCGACCTGCATCCAAGTTTTTCTTCATTACGTAGGTATCGTTTTTCGAGTTTTCGTTCAGACACTACCTAGCGAAGCTTCGCCTCAAACCATCGATTTATGTCATTTTTCTGTGGCGTCATTGAAGGCACTGAGAATAACTAAATGACACCGAAGGCATATGTCAGACACTCACGTTGTCATTTGTCTTGCTGTCATTTGCTGAAAAACGTAGTCTGTTTGTAAAGGTTTTTGGTTAGCCAAAAGGCTACTCCGAGCTAAAATCAATCAAAGACGCCACGTCGTAGCGTTGTAGTTTTTCACGGCCATTCAGAAAAGTCAGCTCGATTAAAAATGCGATTCCTGCGATTTCCCCGTCTAACTTTTCCACTAAGCGTACCGTTGCCGCCGCGGTCCCGCCTGTGGCAAGTAAGTCGTCGACGATAAGTATTTTATCTCCTGGCGAGATCGCGTCTTTATGGATTTCGAGACTGTCCGTACCATATTCCAATTCATACTCTTCTTTTATCGTATCGGCAGGTAATTTCCCGGGTTTTCTGACAGGGATAAACCCAATATTCCATTTATACGCTAACGCGGCCCCGAATATAAATCCACGCGATTCAATGCCGACAATTTTTTCGATCGCCTTACCGGCAAATCTTTCAGCGATGCTGTCGATGGCCTGTTTAAAAGCTGCGCTATCTTTCAAAAGCGTCGTGATATCCTTAAAACCGATTCCCTTTTTCGGAAAATCCGGGACGGTACGTATTGTCTTTTCTAAATCTGGCATGAATTCCTCCAACTAAATTCTAATACTCAACACTGAAAGAGCTGTATGTTCCGGTGATTTTTTTCCATTCGATAAAAACATCGTTGACTTTCGAAAAACTCGGTCCGATTTTGACTTGTTGAATCAGCTCCTCCACCCTACCGCGTTCTCCTTCAGCCACGACTTCAACGTCGCCGTTGTAAAGATTCTTGACGTATCCGGTTAAACCGAGTTTCTGCGCGGCTCGCTGGACATACCAACGAAAGCCGACGCCTTGAACGCGTCCTTTGACAATTAATACGACGCCGACATCCATTATTCTATTCTATTATCCCGAAGAACTTGTTTTTTTGCAAAAGAATTAAATATGTTAAGCTCTAAATAATTAATCAAACGGAGTATTGGATTGCTGGAGCAATGGATTTTGCAAGATTGCAACATAGCCATTTCTTACTCCATTACTCCAATGAATTAGACAATTTGCCCTAATAATGTCCGGTCAATTTTTGTTGCGGCTTGGCTGCATTAGGTATCTATCATTCTAAAGATTTTATCCACCGCCTCTTTGGCGTCGTTCGCGGCGACAATGCCCGCGTCCACACCCCAGGTTTGCAGTCCCACAACCGGTTTGTTGAATTTTAAGCAAAAGGCGATTTCGGAAAGAGTGCCGTATTCTCCGTTGACTGCGATCACGCCGTCAGCGGTGCGTGCGATAATGACATTGCGGGCGTCAGCCAATCCAGTCACAATGGGAATATCGACAAAGCGGTTGGCCTCGGATTTATCGGCTCCGGGAAGAATGCCGATGGTCGTGCCGCCCTGTTTTTTCGCGCCGCGGCAGGCTGCCTCCATGACGCCGTAAAGTCCGCCACAAATCAGGATTCCGCCCTGGCGTGCGATATTCTCTCCGACATTTTCGGCGAGGATTTCGATATCGCGCGAGCAGTGGCCGCCGCCGATGACTCCGATTATAGTATTACTTCTGAACTTTTGCACTTTTTTGCAAGAAAATGGTTAAATGACGCGAAGCAAATGACACAACCCGTCATTAAGTCATTAGGTCATTTGCGTTTGTCAATGACATCGAAGCTTAATGACTGCTGATAATAGCACCATGGTTTGGACCACGACAAAGCAAGTCATTTAAACATTTCTTTCTACGGATACAATCTGTGCATCAATCTCGGAAACGGAATCGTTTCCCGGACGTGTTTTAAGCCGCAAAGCCAAGACACGGTTCTTTCGATGCCCAGGCCAAACCCGGAATGCGGGACCGTACCATAGCGGCGTAAATCCAAATACCATTCGAACGCTTCTTTAGGGAGGTCGTGGGCTTTGATCTTGTTTTCCAAAGTCATCAGATCGTCTTCTCGTTGACCGCCTCCAATAATTTCTCCGTACCCTTCCGGAGCGAGCATATCGACACACAACGCTCTCTCGGGCTGCAGCGGGTCGTTTTTCATATAAAAAGCCTTGATTTCAGCAGGATAGCGATGTACAAGCACCGGTCTATCGAATTGCTCGGAGATGATGGTTTCATCGCCGCCGCCGAAATCTCCGCCAAGCTCAAATTCAACATCTTGACTTTTCAGGATAGCGGCGGCCTCATCGTATGTGATCCTGGGGAAAGGTTTCCTCACTTTTTCTAACAAACGGGTGTCTCGTTCGAGGGTTTTCAATTCGTCCTGCTTATTTTCCAAAACCCGCTGCACCACGTATTCGATACACTTTTCGGCTAAATCCATCGCGCCATCCAAATCCAAATAGGCGACTTCCGGCTCGATCATCCAGAACTCGGTTAAATGCCGGCGGGTTTTGGATTTTTCGGCGCGAAAAGTCGGGCCAAAGCAATAGACTTTACCAAACGCCATGGCGCCGGCCTCCATATAGAGCTGTCCGCTTTGAGTCAAGTAGGCTTTCGAGTCGAAGTAATCGGTTTCGAAAAGAGTGGTTGTGCCTTCGCAGGCAGCAGGAGTAAAAATTGGGGCGTCGATTAAGACAAAACCTCTGTCATCGAAAAAATCCCGGCAGGCCTGGATGATTTCATGGCGAACCCTCAAAATCGCATGTTGTCGCGAAGAACGCAGCCAGATGTGTCGATGGTCCATTAAAAAAGTCGTGCCGTGCTCTTTCGGGGTAATCGGGTATTCTTGAGCCAGACTTAAAATTTCAAAACCGGTCATTTGCATTTCATAACCACCGGGAGCGCGTTTGTCAGCGCTTATTTTCCCGGTCACCTTTACTGAGGACTCCTGGGTGACTTCTTCACATCTTTGGAAAAGAGCTTCGTCGACATCGCCTTTAAATGCGACGGACTGAATAATTCCGCTGCCATCCCGAATCAATAAAAACCACAGTTTCCCGCTCGAGCGTTTATTGTACAGCCAACCGTATATGCTGACTTCTTTATCTACATGGTTCGCAGCATCCGAAATGTATACTTGGTCTTTCATACATTCAATCCTTTTCGTTACTGTTTGAACGAAAACTGTTAACAAAGCTGTCATTGCGAGGCGTTTTTTGCCGAAGCAATCTCCTTCCGTGCCTAATAAGGAGATTGCTTCGCTGAGAAGCGCTCGCAAAGACATCAAAAATCAAGTTTTCGTTCAATCATTAGTTACTGAGCAGTACAGGAATTTTTGCGTTTCTCATAACGTATGCGGTGGTACTTCCGAGAATGGCTTCCCGGATACGGTTGTGACCAAAAGCACCCATCACCATAAGATCGCAGGACTTTTCCTCCGACATTTTAACGATATTCTTTTCAGGATTCCCAGCCACGCCGATAAACTCGACGTCAACTTCATAAGCGTCTAAATAGGTCTGCGCCTGTTCCAAATAGCGGTTTTGTATTTGAGTGTTATCGTTAACCACGACGACGGCAACCGGTATTTGCAGCTTCGTCGCGAAAAAACCGGCGAGCTGCAATGCCCTATTCGCCTTGTTGCTGCCGTCATACGCCAAAAGCAACTTTGATATTTTCGTAAATTTTTTGGGAGTAATAAAAATCGGTTTGTTGCATTGCCTGACGACCGCTTCCAAAGTTGCGCCGCCGAGTTTGTTTTTCCAGCGAGCAAATTCTCCGCGCACGCCGATTATCAAGAGATCGACTAAATACGATTTTTCACAAATAATATCGGCCGGAGGACCGTGGAGTTTTTCTGTGTCATAACTAATTTTTTCTTTCTCCAGAATGGCAGAACATTTTTTTAAGACGGCATCGGCCTTGGATTCTAACATCCTTTTTGCTTCATCTTTGAAGACCGAAGAAGGAATCACCGGCACAAAGCCTTCGGTCCCCATTGAGACGGCCCATTCAAAAAATCGCACATCGACAACGGAAAGAACGTGTACTTTCGATTGAAACGCTTTTGTCAGTGTGATCGCATGTTTTATTTGCGCTTCGGTATAAGACGAGCCGTCTACAGACAAGAGAATGGATTTAATCATCTTAACCCCAATCCTCATATTTAGCGGCGCGAGTCATAAGATCGAAAACCGCTTGCTGAGGATCTTTATTTTCAAAAAGAACATGGTATGTTTCGGCAATGATCGGCACTTCCACGCCGTGCTTTGCAGCCAGCTCGTAGGCGGAGCGTGTGGTTTTCACGCCTTCCGCGACCATCACCATTTCTTCCAGAACGCTCTTTAACGTCTTACCTTTGCCGATTTGTTCCCCGAGGTAGCGATTCCGGCTATATTTACTCATGCACGTCACGATCAAATCCCCCATGCCCGAAAGTCCGGCAAAGGTCAAGGAATCCGCCCCTAACTTCGTGCCCAGCCGGGTGGTTTCAGCCAGCGCGCGGGTGAGCAAGGCGGCCTTTGTATTGTCACCGGCGCCAACTCCGTCGATAATTCCGGCGGCCACAGCCACGATGTTTTTGACAGCCGCTCCGATCTCAACTCCAATGACGTCGCTGTGAGTATAAACACGAAACGTGGAAGACATAAAAATATCTTGCACCCACTTCGCCGTCTTTTGGTTTGACGAAGCGCTGACCACGACGGTCGGAACACCTCTGCTCACCTCTTCAGCGTGGCTCGGTCCTGAGAGCACGGCTATTTTAGCGGCATCAAAACGTTCCGCTAAGATTTGGCTTGCCCGCAGCAAGCTCTTGTTTTCGATCCCTTTGACCACACTGATAAGAATGGTCTCCGCAGACACGGTGCCCATTTCATTCATGATGCTGCGCACAGCGTGTGAAGGCACGGCAACAACGAGACCGTCCTTTCCTTGCACCATGCGTGTTAAATGCGACTCTGTTTGAATTCCCTCGGGAATACTCGCTTTAGGCAAGTATTTCTTATTTTCGCGTTGGGACTCGATGGCCTTCAATAAATCATCATCGCGGTTCCATAGGGTCACCGAATTGCCATTGGACCTCAACAATATCGCTAAGGCAGTGCCCCAACTTCCGGCGCCGATGACGCCAACTTTCGCCAAGTTACTCCCTCACGTTATTTTTCAATGATCTCACCCATGATAAACGCCTCATTCTGCATGGATTGACAGGTTTTGAGAATGTCGTCAACCCATTCCGCAAACACAATAAGAACGAGCCCGACGCCCAGATTAAAAACGTTTCTCATTTCCGATTCGGATACCGAACCCAACCTTTTTATTAATTCAAAAACAGGCAGCGGCTCCCACGCGCTCCAATCGATATTTAAATCGAATTTTGCCGGTAAAAACCGGGACACGTTGTCCACGATGCCTCCCCCGGTGATGTGAGCGATCGCGCTTAAACCCGGTGAACGCCTTATCTTTGTTATGAGGGAGCGATAACTGAGATGCGGTTTGAGCAGCTCCTCACCGAGAGTTGTTTGAATCTCAGAAAAATAATCCGAGCATGCGGCTTTTTTAACCTCAAAAAAGATTTTCCGCACCAAGGAGTAGCCGTTGGTATGCAGCCCGTTTGAGGCGACGCCGACGAGGACCTGTCCGGCTTCGATGCTGCTGCCATCGATGATAGTCTCTTTTTCAACAATCCCGACAATCGAGCCGGCGAGGTCGAAACTGTGTTTGGTATAAACTCCAGGCATTTCGGCGGTCTCGCCGCCGATTAAAGCACAATCCGCATCCGTACAAGCCGATGTGATTCCACGTACAATGTCCTCGACCTGGGTTGTCGACAAATCGTCAGCCGCAATATAATCCATAAAAAAAAGCGGGTCGGCGCCGCACACCGTGATATCGTTGACACAATGATTCACCAAATCCACACCAATCGTTTCGTATTGATTCATCATTTGTGCGATTTTTACTTTTGTTCCGACGCCATCGATACTGGAGACCAAAACCGGATTTTGATAGTCCGATAAATTCAGAGAATAAAACCCGGAAAAAAGCCCGATGTCTTTCAACACGTTTTCGGAATGAGAGGTTTGAGCGATATTTTTTATCGAATCTTTTACGCGTTCCCCTAATTCTCGATGGACTCCGGCGTCGCGATAGGTCGAAGACCTCATAAACTTTCTTGTTTTAATTGGTCATAAAAATCAGACCGAACCCGGGTGAGAAAATCAAGCATGCTTTTCGATTGATAATCCGGGTAGGTCCAGTCGTTTGCTACGAAACGGTTTTTTCGAAATCGAAGCTGAACATCCCCATAGACCCCGCTGCCCAGGTAGATGCGATGGTCGAAATTTTTTCGGGTCCCGACGACTAATTTTGCCAGCTCCAAATAGGCCGGGTCGATATTCACGCGACGCTTGCCAGCCTCTGAAAATTCCGACTCTAAGTGCACACACCACAATTTGAAAGAGACAAATTCCTCGATATCAAAAAGAGCATGAAAGCTCACAAACTGTTTCATTAAATTGGGCCCCATTTCCTGCTCATAATAAGCGCTGTGAATGAATGGGAATTCCTGAGATTGGTGATCGATATCCCCCATTTTGTTTTCTATCTGCTGTTTACAATTTTGGAGAACACGGCCGCTGCAATAAGTCAATGCCGTGAGAAACTTTACCCGCGTCTGTGTATCCTTTTTTTTCAAATCTCTTAAACTTTCCCGAGCACAGCGAGTGTTGTAAAAACACCGAACGTGACGATGAAATGAGCCAGCATCGATAAGTAAATGCTGTTGCTCCTCTTCACTAAGTAGCCCAGACTCACGCCAAACAGTCCGCCTAAAATGGCGCCGGTGATTCCCGCCGGAACGCCTACCTTGTAAGCCATCAAGCCGTAAAGCAATCCCTGAATAAAAACGGCATAGTTACCGTCCCCGCTGGCACGTTCTGCGCGTTGATAAATAATACTTCGAAAAATGATCTCTTCCATAATAGGAAGATAGAAAGCAAAACCGATACCCATAACAATAATGGCGTCTATGGGAGCATGGATAGGAACCGGGTTTTTGATCCCCGGTAAGCCGCTGTAAATGGCAATTCCAAACATGAAAACAAAAATCACCGCAACGAACAGAGCTAATTTCATGTTGCTGGCGGTTTTCCCTGCGGAAAAATAGAGTTGGCTCCATTCCGGGCCTTCGTAGAAAATAACGAGAATCAGAAAGGTTAGGACAATTATCAAAGACCCTGGGTACTTCACGCCGAAGCTTTCGATACTATATGAAATAAAATAAAAAAACAGCAGAATTTCAAGGTATTTACCTAAATGAACAGTTTTACTGCGAAACCGAGTCAGCAACGTCAAAAAGAAAAGGCTCCCTAAGGACCAATAAGGCAAATCCAGGACAAAATAGAGCACACCTGTAACAAACGTGATCAAAAGAGTAAGGATGGGCAGCATGGTTTTTTTATTAATGAATTCTTTTTGTGAATGATGAATAATGAAAGGTTAATGCCTGCGGGAAATGGTGCCGGGGGAGGGACTCGAACCCTCACGGACACAAGGCCCACTGGATTTTGAATCCAGCGTGTCTGCCAATTTCACCACCCCGGCAAGTGCTTTATTTCTTGAACCTTATACAATTATTTAAGTAACCGATCACAGGATATTTTATTCCTCCTTAATGATGGCATGTCGCTAATATAAGAAATAATCTCAAAATATCAAGAGTTTTTGGATGCTTCAATGAATCTAAAGACAAAGCGCCCTCATTCTTTCCGAGACGTGCCCGGAAGAAAGGGGCGCTTTAGGGTAACATATCTTAATTGGGCGTCTAACGCATGAGCACCAGGCGGCGACTCGACACAAAGCCCTTCTCTGTTTTAAGGGCCGAGTTGTTCGCTTCTATACGATACACATAAATGCCGCTGGCCACCTGCACGCCGTTTCCATTCTTACTATCCCAAAAAACCTTGTGACGTCCCGGCGGCATTTCCCGCGAAAGAAGCCTGCGGACAAGCTCGCCACGCAAATTGTAGATGGACACCTTCACATGGCTTTGAACCGGTACAGAGAACTCGATGGTCGTCGTTGGATTAAACGGATTCGGATAATTTTGACCCAACTCAAAAGCATCAGGAACAAACGCCGTTTCGGAAATGTCCAACGAAGATTGTAAGCCTTCGGACGCAGCGCTCGATATCTCGGCCGTTTTTGCAGCACTGAGACCGGTGTTCATGGTGATGACCAGCTCCGGCGCCGTAGCGCCTTCTTTGGAGCTGTATTTAGCGGCATTGGATATATTATTCGTGAGGGCAAAACTGACAATTCCGTTACCTGAAATCGCCGGCGTCACATCGAATTCCACAGTCTGGCCGATACTCACCGCGCTTAAAGCGCTCAGCGGCGACCCGTTTATCACAGGAGCATTGTTGAACGTCAGGCCGGCTTCACTCCAGGGCGAACTTGATCCTTTAAAATTATTCGAAACGGAATAAAGCGAGCCTCCCTGCGGGCTGCCGTCTATTACGTAAAGGCGGAGCGTAGCGCTCTGCACCGGCGCTGAGAGGCCTGTAAGATTAAATTTCAAATACGAATCGTAGTCTGTCGAGCTGAGACGAACTCGAAGCTCTGCCGAATGGGAATAATGATTGTCCGGTCGAGTCGAACGCACGAAGGCATCGTCCGTCGGATGAAATGTAAATGTTCCTGCAGGCACTGTCGCCGTCACGATGAAATTATCGGAGCTTGTAGCTGTGCCGCCCGGATTGGTTACGCTGATGGGGCCGCTGGTCACGCCGTTGGGTGGAGGCTGTCCCATCTCCACTTGCGAAAGAAGAGATCGGATCGCTGCCCAGCGCCGGATCAGCGTAATACTTATGAATGGCCAAGTCTTCTTCAGCAATGTAAATAAATCCAAATTCATCGTCAGCCATATAGCCCTCAGCGATACTTCCATTGTAATTGAGATCGCGGACTGCCGTTACGATCACTCCATTGTCTGTCCCATCGTTCGTTATTCTGTATTGTC
>JBHHWX010000034.1:0-21278 GCA_046756745.1 bacterium
TATCAAGACGGAATTTTCGTAGAAAGCATCATAAAAGAGAAACATTCTCCTGAAACCGGTAACTATATATCCGAAATTTACACATACTTAAATCGAGTCGCCAACAGATTTAGATTGACTAAAGAGGAAACGGAAGATTTGGTTGGCGATACGTTGTATACAATTAAGGAAAAAATTGATAGTTTTTATTTCGGAGCTTCATTTAAGACCTGGTGCCATAGAATTTTATGTACAACATATTTTCAACAATATCGAAAAGATACGGCAAAAAAACGTGGAGGCAGCAAGAAGCCGATTTCAATTGACGGAGAATCCGATCCCGAAAGTCATGTTGACATATTAGAGAAGATGCCGGATGCTTCAGCCGGCAATCCGGAACAGTCTCTGTTACGTAAAGAACTTTTTCTAATCGTCTCAAAAGAAATTGATAGGTTTGTTCGCCACATCAAAGCGACTCAGAAGGGTCTCAAACCGGAGGCGATAAAAAGTGATATTTACAAACGCATTTTTTTAGAGCAAGAGAAGATCAAAAAGCTTGCGGAGGAAAAAGGGCTGGAGGTAAAAATTCTCTATCCGATTGTCAATAAATTGAGGCGTCATTTGCGTGATGTTTTACAAACCTAAGCCGGACAAGCCGGAACCAACAAAAATTAAAAGCGCACGTAAAGGCGCAGAAACGCAAAGAATACGCCAAGGTTTTTCTTTGCGATCCCTTAGCGCCTTCGCGTCTTTGTGTGAAGTTTTTGCTTTTTGGGATTCAATTTTCATTTCTTGCCAAAAAGCTTGTGCTCGAATGCTTTTATCGAGTATGACAGAACTTGACTTGTCAGGAACCAAGGAGACTTTCAGCAAGTGCCAATCAGGCTATATCTGATGGTCTCAGATAATAGACGTAAAATAAACAGAGGAATATTATGCGGCATCAAGATGCGATACGCATTATAACACAAATGCTTATGGAGCCGAATTTTCCTGCCCAACGATTAAACAGCGCAAAACTGCATATTGCCTCATGTAAAAGTTGCATGCAAGAGCTTGATTTATTCATAAGTTTGATCACAGGAAAGTCTTCGAAATTTATAAACAAAATAAATGATCTGTTCGTGGCTGAATGCCAAGAGTACTTAAAAATGGATGATGTGGTTTCGCAAGCAGATCGAGTCAAATTCAAAAGCCACGTACAGTCTTGCAAAGTTTGTGCTTCCTTTAGTAATTTACTGGATGATATTCAAAAAGAGGATGCAAAAGGCGCTTTCGGCGCCTTTTCAACGGCGCCACCTTTTGGAGAATATTATCAAAAAATTGCAAGTCAAAAAATATGGCAAAAGATGGCCGAAGGAGTGCAACAGTTGAATTTTAACGTTCACGTCGCTTTTTCGAAGGGTAAGGCCTTCTTCACCGACTTACCCGAAGCCCCCGAGCTCATTCCTCAATTCTTACCTGCATTAGCCTATCGAGGCAAATCAAAAAATTTGGTTCCGGACGCAAAAAAGCATATCTCCAGTTTGCAAATTGTCGATAAAAAGCGCCAGGTAACTATAAACATCACTTTCCTTGAAGCCACGTTCTTCAAAATAAGTTTTCAGGATAAAAGTACTCAGCAGCCGAAATCTAAAGTGAAAATGGATATTAGAGACCCAGATACCAATAAGTTATGGGTGAGCAAATCCGCGGAAGTGGGAAAACAAGTTTTATTTGAGCATACCACAGCAATGAAAAAAGGCTTGTTATTAAAGGTTAGCTACAAAAAACTTAATTGGCACATCCCGATAAATTGTCTTTACCCCTAAGTGCGGCCAAGCTGCAAATTGCAGTGTTGGAGGTATGGTAAAACAAAGCAGTCAATGGCTTAATTTAAAGAATTGATTATCATCTATTGAATATTGAATATTTTTCCAATCAGTAGACAATTAGACAATCGACAATAGCACAAAGTTCGCTGAGACCCGTAGACGCGGCGCAGCCTTGCATAAAGCGTGGGATCTAGCGGTTAATGATAATAGTCCTAAAAGCGAGAGAGTGCTGTGAGTATCGCCAGACTAGACATCGAGGCCACGGGAAGGAATAAATTCAGCTTTAAATACTGGCGGGCAGGGGACAGTCAAGATATCCAGCACCCGTACTGCAGGGAGTCCCTTCATCTCGATCGAAAAGATTATTACTGCAATCAGATGGCCCAAGAGATAAAGCTCGCCAATCAAGCTTCACCGGATTTTCTGGATTCCGGTTCAAAAGAAAAACTGATTAATTCCGGAAAAATATTGTACAATTCATTGCTTCCGGCATCCATCCAGAAAGAATTGAAGAAGTTAACGCATCCGATTTTGATCAGTATGAACGACACAACCATTCCCTGGGAGCTTCTTCATGACGGTGATGATTTTTTGTGTGTCAAACACCGTATTAGCCGCGACCTGCACAGAACGTATCATACCACCGCAGCGATGACAAATTTTTCCTCAATATCTGCACACGCTCCAGAACAAATTCAGTTTTTCTTTATCGTCAATCCTTTTGATCCGGAACATGAGTTGGATGACACGTTTGATGAATGTGATACTATCGTGCAGTCATTAGACGCCGCGAACGTCAGCTCCACCTACTTGAGTGGTGAACAAGCGACTTTGTGGGATATAAAAAATGAGATCGCCAGCGGCTACGACGTTATCCATTATGTCGGACATATTCAATATGATAAAAAACAGAAAAGGGGCTATATTCAGCTTCCTGAGAATTTAAAATTCTTTCCTGAAGATGTAGGATATATTCAAGGTCATCCTTTAGTCTTTCTCAATGGTTGTGAATCTGATGTAAAAAGCAGGTCTAAAACAAAGACTGAATTTTATGAGAATGGCATCAGCTTAGCTCAAGCTTTTTTGCTTAAAGGAGCAAAAGGCGTTGTCGGAACCATTGTGAAAGTACCCTCATCACAGGCCAAGACTTTTGCGTGTGCTTTTTTTGAATGTTTGTTGACTGGGGAATCCATCTCCGAATCGATGCGTCTCGCTCGATTAGAAACCCGGGAGAAGTTTCCCAATGATGCGGCTTTTCTTTCAGTCGTTTTATATGGTTATCCTGAAGTGACATTGGTCAAGCTGCCTTCGGCTGCTGATCTCGCGTTTTTTCGTGAGGATGGTTCTGTTGACAAAGCTAAATTTACCAGCGACCTCTTAAAGCTTCTCGAAAGCGCGGTTAGCCAAGCCGAGACTCTCGGAAGCGATAAAGTGGAAGCCGAGCATCTCTTGCTCGCATTATTGGCATCAAAAAAATAGAGCACCCATGGTAAAAGTTGGTGATAAAATAAGTAAATATAAAATTATTGAAAAAATCGGCGAAGGAGCGATGGGTACGGTTTTTAAGGCCTTTGACTCATCGCTTCAACGGCACGTCGCCATCAAAGTGATTTCTGAAGATGTCTGCAGAGAGCCTGATTTCAAGAGACGCTTCGTTCGCGAAGCGCGCTCGGAAGCCAATTTATCACACCAAAATATAACTATTGTGTACGACTTGGGTGAGGCTGATGGCGATCCTTATATTGTTATGGAATACTTAACCGGGTTAGATTTAAAATGTATATTGCGCGAAATCAACGATGGTGTCAGAAAGCCTTTAACTCTGCGCCAAAAACTCAACTATGCCATTGAGATATGCCGGGGGCTCGAGTTCGCTCATTCCGGGAAGATCATTCATAGAGATATCAAGCCAGGAAATATTCGAGTTCTGGAAAACGGGTCTATTAAGATTATGGATTTTGGTTTGGCCAAACAGATTGGAAGCTCTATCACACAGTCGGGAATGGTTGTGGGGAGCCCGGCTTATATGTCGCCGGAACAAATCGAAGTGCAAAAGGTTGATACTCGGTCCGACATCTTTGGATTCGGTATCCTCTTGTATGAGATGTTAACTTATCGAAGACCCTTCAATGGTGAGTATGTAGAATTAGTGCAGCATAACATTTTGCATGAGGAGCCGGAAGAAATCGATGATATGGAAATTGAAAAGCTTTATGACCTGAAAAAGTTGGTCTTAAAGTGCTTAGAGAAAGACGTCGATGCGCGGTGTCAAACTATCTCAATAGTGGCAGAGGAGCTGGGCAAGATGATACTTCTCTGGGATGAAAGAATATCAAAGCTGCTGTCAGAAAGTGAGAAGAATGGCCAAAAAAAGAATTTTACAAAAGCCCGGGCGAAGGCAGAAGAAGCTCTGCGGATAGATCCTGATAACGAAAATGTGAAAAAAAACTTAGACAATATCATCAAGCTAGCTCAGGAGGAAGAAAAAAAGCAAAAGCAGATAGCAGAAGCGATGCAATCTGCAAAGATGTATTTTAAGGAAAAGAAGTACAAAAATGTGAAACAGGCCTTGGCGTCAGTTTTACAACTCGAAGAGGAACATCCTGAGGCAGTGAACCTCTTGCGAAGGACCGAAGAAAAAATTCGATTGCAAAAGGAAAAAAAGAAAATCGATAAGTTGTTAGAAATCGCATTAGAACATTTCAACAACAATGATTTTATGTCGGCCAAGCAGGAGCTTGAAAAAATTTTTAAATTTCAGCCTGAAAATCCTGATGCCCAGGAGCTGCTCGACAAGATAAAAAGCCGCGAAGAGTGCGACAGCTTAGGTGAAACAGAGTCTGACTTAAAGCAAGACGGTCAATTCAGTCTCACTGAAATACTGGAGAAATTAGAAAAAACGTTCAAAGATTCCAATCCAAAGAAACGTTCGTCTCTTGAATTGTCCTTTGACAATTTATCTTTGCAAACGCGAAAAATATTAGAAGACGCCTGGGAGTCATCGGTTAGCCAATCGACGGAGAAGGTCACCCTGGAAGTTTTAGAGGACTCCGTATTAAAACATGTCCAACAAAAAGACGGCAATTTTGCGAGACTATCCGATTCCGAGGTAGAATCCATTTCACTATTTTTATCGGTATCGCATCTGCCCAATAAGAAAAACCTGTTTTTGGACTCCGGTGAGATCAATCTAAGCATTTTTTCCAAAAGCGGTAAAGAGGTTCTCGAACATGCTCTTACTTTTGCAAACGAGTTGCATCTTTCTCAAATCAAGACGCCGGAGCTGGTCTACGGACTCGCCTGC
Organism: bacterium; assembly: GCA_046756745.1. Classification (GTDB taxonomy): domain Bacteria; phylum Zhuqueibacterota; class Zhuqueibacteria; order Oceanimicrobiales; family Oceanimicrobiaceae; genus JBHHWX01. The sequence continues at coordinate 5,098 of JBHHWX010000034.1, forward strand.
ATTGTAGACGGGGCTTTTGCCCAGGCTTTAGAAAAGCAGAATGTCAAATCCTCTATGCTCATCGCGCTTTTGAAAAAGATTTTTTCTGCGAGTTCTGAGAAAAATGAACAAAAGGAGAGCTTGAGTTTAAAAAAGCAGTATTTGAGTGAACGCGTTTGTAACATATTATTCGACGCCATTTATTACGCTAACCGTCACAACAAATCGCACATCGATGATAAGGCCCTTTTGTGGGGATTTATTTATGATGGTCAAGGCTTTACCATTCAACTATTGCGGACAGCAGGGATTAGCGTCGTGCAATTGTCAAGACATCTTGGCCCACACGATTATGATCTGCAAGGGAAAGTTTTAGCGCCCTCTCTTTCTACTATTGCTGAAAATGTAACGGTCAAAGCTTATCGAGGAGAAGTCGGACCCATTATTGGGCGGAGCAAGGAAATCGAACGGGTTATTCAAACATTATTGCGACCGACCAAGAGTAATCCGCTCCTTATCGGCGAATCCGGAGTGGGTAAAACAGCCATTGTGGAGGGCTTGGCGTTAGCCATTGCATCGAACTCTGTTCCGGAGAAATTACAAGATCAGCATGTGTTTGAGCTTTCTATGACGGACCTGGTGGCAGGGGCAAAACACCGCGGAGATCTGGAAAAACGGGTTCAGAGAATCGTCGATGAGATCAAACATTACAAAAACATTATCCTTTTTATCGATGAAATTCATACGTTGGTGACTGCCGGGGGCGGAGCGAGTCACGACATTGGCGTTGGTAACATGCTGAAAACGCACTTGGCGCGTGGGGATATCTCGGTCATCGGCGCCACGACGCAGCAAGAATTTCAACAAACCGTGGAGAAAGACCAGGCTCTTTTGCGGCGTTTCAAGATTATTCAGGTAGAAGAACCTAACGAAGAGGAAACCATCGCCATTTTAGGACAATGGAAGAACAAATGTGAGCAAGAATATAATGTGACTATCGAAAACAGCGCGCTTGCCTTTGCCGTTTCCGCTTCGAAGCGCTATCCCGTACCAGGCCATCTGCCTGACAAAGCGATTGACTTGGTCATAGACGCCTGCATTCATAAAAATCTAAGAAATTCCCGAGCGGACAGCTCTGGAAAAACGAAAATCACATCCGAGGATATCGCAAAGGCCGTGGCAGATTTAACGCGCGTTCCACTCGCTAAGATCGCCTACGATGATGATGAACCGGCTCTTGATAATCTGGAGGAGAAGCTCAAAGAGTGGGTTCTCGGACAAGATCATGTAATTCGGCAAGTGACCGATAAATTGCGCACGTCCCACTATGTCAAAGAGACGAATCATCCCCTTGGGGTTTTTTTCTTTGTCGGGCCGACCGGTGTTGGAAAGACGGAATTAGCCAAAGCGATTGCAGCCGAATATTTCGGCGACATTCAAAATATGGTGTCCATCGATATGAACGAATTTCGCACCGTGCACAATCTGTCGAAGTTAACCGGCGCCGCTCCAGGATATGTCGGTTATGATGAGGAAGGCCTGCTATCGGGCGCACTGCGAAAGAATTCGTATATTGTCGTTCTTCTCGATGAATTTGAGAAAGCCCATCCGGACTGCCATAATTTTTTCTTGCGGGTCTTTGACGAAGGTATGATGACGGACGCGCATGGACGTCGAGTCGATGCGCGTAACGCCCTCTTCATCTTAACGGCTAATATATTGATAAGTGACGCCGGGGAAACCCAAATTGGATTTAACAAACCTCGAGAAAAAAAAGATGACGATGAAACCATGGTCATCCGCAGTGAATTGGAAAAGCATTTCACTTTCGAATTTCTCAACCGGATTGGTCTCATGGCCAATTTTAAGAAATTATCGACAAATGCTATAGAAAAAATTGCAGAATTGCATCTAAATAAGATGATAGCGCAGATACGATTCGATTATGAAATCAACGTGCACTTTGAGGAGAATGTTATCGACTTAATTGTTAAAAAGGGGCATGACGAAAAGTATGGCGCCCGTAACATCAAACGAACTATCGATAAGTTAGTGAAGGGCGCCCTCAGCAAGGAGCTGCAAAAGGATCAGACTCCACGGGTTTTGAATTGCAAAGTCGGTGCGGGTGGGAAAGTGGTCATTGAGAAAAACTCAGAGAATTGATGGAGTACTGCTTGTTTCAAATGAGATAACAGTTCATCGAGTAAAATTTTGGACGCTGATGAACGCAGATAATCGCTGATCTTCTTTTAATCTGCGGAAATCAGTGAAAATCAGCGTCCGAAAAAAAGCCGGTGAACTATTACCATATGAGATTAAGGAACCAATTCAATTATCAGTTAATGCAAAGTTAGTGGAAATGGGTCTTGTAACGTTTGTCAGAATTCAATTGTTGGAGAAATAATATGAAATTTACATTAGGAATCGATCTTGGTACGACGAATTCCGTTGTTTCCGTCTATCGTAGAGGAAACGCCGAAACGCTATCCATTGAAGGACACAAAACCTTTCCTTCGGTAGTGTCTTTTAAAGATAAAGATACCATGCTTGTAGGACGGGCGGCAAAAAATAGGTTGATTCTCGACCCGGAACATTCTGTTGGCTCAGTAAAACGTTTTATGGGCAACCGCAAACGGAAATTTAAGATATTTGGCAAAGAGTACTCGCCGATTCAGATATCTTCTTTTATTTTAAAAAAAATGGTTGAAGAAGCTGCGAATGAGTTAGGTGAAGAAGTCAAGGATGTGATCATTACCGTACCCGCCTATTTTACCGACGCACAAAAGGAAGATACCAGAGATGCCGGCGAAGCGGCCGGATTGAACGTGTTGCGCTTAATTGCCGAACCGACAGCGGCGGCCATCGCTTACGGTTTGGATAAAGGCAAAGATCAAACGATCATGGTGTACGATTTGGGGGGCGGCACCTTCGATGTTGCGATTTTACAGGTGGTTAAAAATGATTTTAATGTTTTAGCGGTGGATGGCGATTCGCAGCTCGGCGGGGATGATTTTGATAATGCTATTGTGGACCATCTGCTTGACCGGTTCAAAACAAAAACCGGCAAAGATATCAAAGACGACTTTTCTAAAGATGCTTTAGTCGCCAAACAGAAACTGAAGGAAGAAGCGGAAAAAGCCAAGTGGGAGCTCTCACAGGCTCAAAGCACCGAGATCAATATCCCGGAAATTATGGGAGAATCGATCGAGGAAGTGCTTACGCTGGATCAATACAATGAGCTGATCAAACCCCTTTTAGATAAAACCATCAAAAAGATTCACGCCGTTCTTAAAGAAGCGGATCTCAGCTCCGGCGATATTAACCGGGTGATCTTAGTGGGCGGCTCGACGCGCAATACGGCAGTGAAGGAGATCGTGTCCAAAGAAATAAAGGAGCCTTATATCTCGGATCAGGTGGATGAAGAAGTCTCCCATGGCGCCGCCATTTTAGGGGCGAGTTTAACTCTGCCGGAAGAGGACTTTACACCTATTGCAGTACAAGAGCGTATGGCCCATTCACTTGGGGTAGAATTATTAGATGATAAAAACCGGCCCTATTTTACGCCCATTATCCCCAAAAACTCCGAGTACCCAATCAACCAGGGTCTTATTGCGTTCACGGTGCGGCCATTTCAAGAGCAGGTCCTGTTGGAAGTCTTTCGCGGGGAGAGTAAATACTGCAAAGACAACACCAAAATGGGACAACTAAGATTAAAGATTTCAAATCTTTCAAAGGATCAGGTTCCATTGGGCGCCATTTTTGAATTGGATGCCGATGGTATCCTGAAATTTTCATGTGTAGAGTTACCCATCAATATCGGAGATGAAGAAATTCGAGATATCGTGTACGCCGCTTCTTATAATAAGGGCATATTAGATTATGGCGCGGTGAAAGAATTAATGGCGAGAGGAACGGTGAAATTTGTAGAGACGCAGATCACAGCCGTTTGATTCAGCCTTCGGTATTGGAGTGCAACGCTTTAGCGTTGTGGCTACATTGAAACAAGTGCAAAACTAAAGTTTTGCACTCCGAAGCTTCTCACGCCTGAATAGTTAAGGGAAAATAAAATGAAGGTTGCTTTAGGGATAGATTTAGGAACCACAAATTCCGTGGTCTGTGTGTACCGGAAGGGGAAAGTTGAAACGATCAAAATTGGAGGGTACAATACGTTTCCTTCCGTGGTTTCTTTCAAGGATAAAGGTAACATGCTTGTCGGTCAACCTGCAAAAAAACGACTGATTATCGATCCGGAACATTCCGTTGGCTCTGTAAAACGTTTCATGGGAGACCGTACAAAAAGATTCTCAATTTACGGCAAGGAATATACACCGGTAGATATCTCGTCCTTTATTTTGAAAGAAATTGTCGCTCAGGCAGAGAAATTCTTGGGAGAAAAAATCAAGGACGTCATCATCACGGTCCCGGCTTACTTTAATAACAATCAAAAGTCAGATACGCTTGCCGCCGGGAAAATGGCGGGGTTGAATGTCCTCCAGTTGATCCCGGAACCCACGTCTGCGGCTATCGCCTACGGCCTTGATAAGGGTAAAGATCAAACCATTATGGTGTACGACCTGGGCGGAGGAACCTTTGATGTCTCTGTCCTGAACATTGCCGGTAATAACTTCAAAGTCGTGGCGGTTGACGGAGATTCTCAGTTAGGCGGCGACGATTTCGATAACGCCATCGTTTCATATTTGATGGACAACTTCAAGAAAAAAAATGGCATTGATTTAAGAAAAGATGAGTCCAAAGAGGCTCTTATTACTAAACAGAAGCTTAAAGAAGCGGCGGAAAGAGCAAAGTTTGAACTTTCTCAAGCGCAAGGAACTGAAATCCTCATTCCTGAAGTCATGGGATTTACGATTGATGAAACATTGAGCCGCGCTCAATACAACAAGCTCATTAAGGAATACTTGGACACGACTATTGAAAAAATTCGTTCCGTGCTGAAAGAAGCAAGTTTGTCCCCCGGCGATATCAACCGGGTCATCCTGGTGGGCGGCTCAACCCGCAACAGCGCCGTTCGGGAAATCGTCGCGCGGGAGATTAAAGAACCGTACACATCTGAAAAAGTTGACGAGGAAGTGGCGCGGGGAGCAGCCATCTTAGCGGCCAGCTTGACGTTACCGGAAGAGGATTTCACGCCATTAACCGTTGAAAACGTCACTCCCCATTCGTTAGGATTACGTGTTTCCAAGGGCAAGGAAATCGATAAATTTAAAGAACTGATCAGGAGACAATCCACTGTACCGGTTAAAGTCGAGGAAGAGTTTACAACCTACAGAGATAATCAGACCTCAGTTGAGGTGGCTGTTTTTCAAGGAGAGGAAAAATTGTGCTCGCAAAATACTTTTGTGGGGGGATTTATCATGGAGGGCATCCCAAAGCAGCAGGCCGGTAAACCGGCCATCACCGTAGAGTTTGAGCTGGATTCTTCTGATATTTTGCAGGTGCACGCCACGTGTGATGATGTGTCCGGCCATGTGGTGCTCAATATAAACGAAGCTGCTGAAGATGAATTGTTCAGCCGCAAAGCGGAATGTATCGTGCTGTTGATCGATTTGTCCTACTCGATGTCAGGCTGGAAACTTGAAACAACAAAAACCGCTGTTAAGGAATTTTTGAAGATCAAGAAAAAAGCGAAAGCCGGTCAAGATCTCATCGGCTGCGTCACATTTGAATCCTACGCACATACCGTTTCACCCTTGACAAGAGATTTTGATGATATACGGCGTAAAGTAAACCGGATGGAAGTTGCCGGTTCCACCAATATGTCTGGCGGATTAAATGAGGCATTGAGCTGTCTGGAAGAAAAAGAAGACAAGAAAATGTCCGATCGAATTATCTTATTGTCGGACGGCGACCCTGATAGCGAAAGCGGTGTACGAAGTGTGCTCAAGAAACTGATCAACAAAAACATCCGGGTTGATACTGTGGGCGCCGGCACCGACTATAACCGACGTTTATTAGCAGAAATTGCCAAAAAGACCGGAGGCCAATTTGAAGCGGCTGAAAATATTCAAGCGCTTATGCAGGCTTTTACGAATTTGGCTGAACTTAATTAAGGAGGGCTAATAAAATGGGTAATATTTTGCTTGGTATCGCTTTTATTATCGGGGGGCTTAGTGGTCAATGTGTATTAATCGGGACAGAGAGTCCAGGGGCTCTTGCCGGTGTGGGAGTTCTCTTGATTTTTGTGGGAATTTTTCAAGTGGCGAATAAAAAGGATGACCCGGCTACGCCTGAAGAGGGAAATGAATAATTTCTGGGGTTCACTGAGACGAGGAGTTTTTGAAAACCGGCGGTCATTGCGAGGCGTTTTTTTACCGAAGTAATCTTCTGGCGTGCCTAAGCTGGAGATTGCTTCGCTGAGAAGCGCTCGCAATGACAGCAGGTAACGATGTCCGTATTGAGAGAAATAGAAATAAAGGAGAACCAAAATGGCAAAACTCAAAGCTAAAAATAGTCCGTATAAATTGGGAATCGATCTCGGGACCTCTAATTCTGCGGTCGCTCTCTTTTATAAGGGTAAGGGAGACATCTTGGAAATAGAGGGGCAAAAAGTGGTACCGAGTATTGTGGCCTTTAAAAGCAAAGATAACATCTTAGTTGGCCATCAAGCAAAACGGCAGATTTTATTAAATCCTGACAAAACCATTCGTTCAATCAAGCGCGACATGGGTGACGAGAATTATTCGGTAGAATTTTTCAAGAAGCAGTACACTCCTGCGGACATTGCCGCAATTATCTTATCGAAACTTCGAGAAGGGGCGCAGCAACAGGATAAAATCAAATTACGTGGAACAGCGAAATATGCTGTGATATGTATTCCAGCTAATTTTGATGACAATAAAAAGAAGGCGACCCGTGAGGCCGGCGTGCTGGCCGGTTTTGAAGTTCTTTATCTTTTAGAAGAGCCTGTGGCCGCAGCCATTGCTTATGGTTTTGAAAAAGAACGCGACCAGACTATTCTGGTCTACGATTTAGGCGGCGGCACATTTGATGTGTCTATACTCAAAGTGGATTCCTCACAGAAAGACACGAGTCTCAATGTTTTGGCTAAAGAAGGTATTCCACAATTAGGCGGCGATGATTTTGATCAAAGATTGATGGATAAAATTTCAGAAGAATTTAAAAAGCAGAATGATATCGATATTTTCGATTTGAAGAAAGACCAAGGCGGGGGGGTGAGCGCCAAAATATTACGGGCGGCACAACAGAAGTTGAAGGAAGCGGTGGAAAACGCCAAGATCGAGCTTTCTTCGGCGCAATCGACTCACATTACCATCCCGGCGTTTATGAAAGACGGAGATGGTAAAGAATACTCCATTGACCGGGAGCTGCAGAGGAAAGAGTTTGAGGACTTGATCAAAGATCTGGTTGCCCAGAGTGAAGAAACCGTAAAAAAAGCGCTCGACAATGCTAAACTTACTATTGAAGATATTTCACGAATCATTTTGGTGGGAGGGTCAACGCGCATTCCTCTGGTTAAAGAATTGCTCACCAATATGTTTAACAAGGAACCTTATTCTGACCTTGATCCGGATACCGTCGTCGCCGTAGGCGCGGCTGTCTTTGCCGCAACCTTAGATATTCCATCAGAAATGGTTGAAGAAACGGAACAAGAGAATGAAGAAGATAAAATTGATAAGAAAATTAACACGACCAATATTGTCACTCATAATTTGGGGATTGAAATAGCCACGCGCGAAAAACGGAAAGTGTTTGCAAAACTGATAGCTAAGGGGTTAGAGTTGTCTGATGAAACACCTGAGATAGTGGAATCAAACGATTATACCACTCAGAGGGATAATCAAGAAGAGATGCGGATCACCGTTTTTCAGGCTGAAGATGAAGTAGAATATGTCACGGACAAGGATGTTGTTTGTATCGGTGAATTCTGGCTTACCGGGATACCTAAGGCGCCTAAGGGCAAAGAGCTTGTCACGGTAACCTTTACAGTAAACCAACAAAACGAGGTTGTCATCAAGGCCCAATCCAAGAGTGACGCCGGGGTGGTTACCGAGTTAACCCTGCAAAGAAACTGAGAAGAAAGGATTTAAGCAATGGAAGATAAAAGCAAAGAGGATTCCACGGATATTCAGGAATCCGGGGAAAAAGGGGAAGATTTGGATTCTAAATCGACACTTGCCGATCCTCAATCTCGAGTTCAGCAGGATGCTGGAACAGAGCCGGAAAAAAATGAAAACCAGGATGAAGAGCCAGATCAGCAATCCGATGAATCGATGAATGTTGAAGAAGATACGACCATCCCAGTGCATTCAGAGCAGAATGCAGACGATTCTCAGAAGGATACGGAAACAGCCCAACCTGAGTCTCCTTCCGACGCAATAGAAGAAACTGAAAATATATCCATTGAAGAATCACGAGGAGACGTTGCAGAACCGCTGGATAAAGAAAAAGAGGACGTTACCGACCCAGAGATGAAAATAGACGAGAAAAAACCGGTTACCATTGAAGCTGAAGAGACACAAAAAGCAACCCCGCCACCCGAGCCTGGCGCAGTGGATAGCGAAGAAATCACGGAAGCTGTGGACGAGGATACCGGGGAGAAAGCGCCGCCAATTTCTGAGGAACCACCGCAGGTTGAGGAAAAAGAAGAATTCACTGGTGAGTTGGAATTGGCGATTCTAAAGGACCTCAAAGAAGATGATAAACAAGCGTATAAGGAAGAGATCTCTGAAAATAAGCAGCTCGAAAAGGAATTGAATGATTTGAAACAGTTAACCGGAAAAGTTCCACAGGAGGTCCAAAAACTCGAGAAGTCTTTCGAAGAAATTTTGAATAAATCAAAATTTAACGAAGGGGAAAAAACCGAAAATGGACCGGTTGAAGACGCCAATGAGCCTGAAGCGCCAAAAGCGGAACAAGAAATGGAAACAGAACAAGAACCTGAAGCGGAGAGAGGTGAGCACAAATCCGAAACTCCTGAGACCGCGGAAATAACAACAGGCGGGGAAGATGAAGAAAAAACCACTGAGCCTAACGCAACGGAAGAATCAAGCCAGATCCCGGAAGAGTTACAAACAAATTTAAGTAACCGCCAGGAGAGTCTTGATTTGTGTTTGAAAATGCTGAAGCGATTGGATCGGCTTTTTCCACAATTCACAGAAATTCATCAAAAAGCAAAGAATATCCCGGAGCTTAAACCTACTTTACGGGTGAATGTAGCAAAATTCAAAAAAATGAAAAAGACGGACTTCGAGCAAGAAACACAACTATTGAAAAAGAATTTGGAAGAAATACGAAATCATAACTATCATCTCCTGCGACAGAAACGAGACTTGGTTCATGAGATCAGAAATTTTTACTACAGTTTTTTCCAGCGCTATTTTTTCCCTATCATCGACGGATTGGACAGTGGCAAAAAGTTCTTTAATCAGGAGGAATGGAACAAAAAATTTCCGGATCATGAAGATCTGATTACACAACGAGCTGCAATATATGACTCGCTTATTAGCCGGTCCGACAAATTTCTGGCAAAGTTTCACATCGAACAGATACCGGTGGCAAGGGGAGACGAGTTTAATGAGCAGAAACATGATCCGTTTATGGTAGAAGAAGACGCAGAGTTGAGGACCAACCAAATCAAAGAGGTCAACCAGAAAGGATTCCAATTTGTTGATCGTTATCTCGAGGAACCTTACATAATCCGCGCCCCGCAAGTTGTCGTGGTTAAAAATTAATGATTGGAAGGACAGTTTGTCATGAGCGTTGACAACACACATAAGCCTGTACTGGGCATCGATTTAGGCACAACCTATAGTTGTATCGCGCGTTGGGACGGCCGGGGCCCATCTGTTTACCAATTAGCCGGCGGCTCCCAAACCTTGCGTTCTGTGGTTTACTACGACAAGAGTCACAACGATTTTTTGGTGGGTGAAATTGCAAATAAACGCGGTATACTGGACCCGGATAGCGCGGTCTTTTCCGTGAAACGAAAAATGGATAACCGCAACGAGAAGATCGTATTGGATGGCAAGACCTTCAGCCCTATCGATATTTCACAAAAAATACTCGAAAAGTTACTTTCCGATGTGACCAACAAGTTTCCCAAAGGGGTTTTTCAAGAACAGGGTTGTGTGGTAACCGTTCCTTATTATTTTAAAGCGCATCAGTGTAAAAACACCGAAGATGCTGCTGTACAGGCTAATATGAACGTTCTGGGTATTCTTCAGGAGCCTATTGCCGCGGCTATGGCCTATGTGATTTATTTGGAGAACGAAAAATTATTAACGGATAGATCTGAAAAGTTTCTTGTTTTTGATCTTGGGGGAGGCACTTTTGACGTCACTGTTTTTGAAGTGAATATTACCGAAAATAAAATTCTGTTTGAAGTGTTAGGCACCGGCGGCGATGATCGCCTGGGTGGGCTTGACTTTGATCTCGCTATTATGGACTATATTATCGAGTCAGAAAATCTTAAAGACGATTTTATCATACCTGACAAGCTTAAGGGCGATAAACGGAGTAAAAAGGAGAAAGAAGTTAAAACAGCTCAACAAAAGTTACAGGAAGCTTGTAAGGCAGCAAAGGAAGAGTTGGGATTCGTTGCCACAGCCTTTATTGCGATACCGCAAGTTTTTCCGGGGAAGGATATCGATACTGAGCTCACGCTCGAGAAACTCAATGAGCTGCTCAAGCCGTGGTTGGACAAGATTGACGATATCATCGAGAGCACTCTCGATACCTCCCGGGTTCCGGCCCAAGACATTGACAAAGTCATTAAAGTAGGCGGATCGAGTAAGTTGAAATTAATGTCTGAGCTGCTCGAGAACAAGATTGGGGCGGATAAGGTTTACGGTGATGTCGATCCGAGTCTTTGTGTGGCGCAGGGGGCGGCTATCTATGCGGCTCTGCAGGATGGGCGATTTGAGATCGAAAAAGAAATCGAGGTGCTGGCGCGTACCTCACATGCACTTGGGGTAGAAGTGGCGGATGGCGATTTTCATGTCATTATTCCCGGAAATAAGAAAGCGCCGTGCGAAGGATATGAAATTTTCGGTACGGATTCAGATTTTGTTACTGAGCTTGATATCGATGTCTATCAGGGTTCTTCCGACAAAGTTAAGGATAATTCAAAAGTGGGAACAGTTCATGTAAGCGGTCTGTTAGCCCGTCCTGCAGGAGACTTGGATATAAAAATCACTTTCAAGGTGAGCGATCAGCAATTGATCTCCGTTATCGTTGAGCAGCAAGAAAGCAATATTTATACAGTGGAAAAAATGCAAACCGCTTAGTGTAAAACAATCTGGGGAAAAAATGTCTTTTTGGCATCTAATATAATAAACAATTTATTTAATCAATAAAATCGAGTTAAGAAAATGGAAAAAATCATTGATAATCGATTTGAGTTGGAATCCGCACCTATTGATGAAGCTGCCATGTTTCAGGTTTACAAAGCTCAAGACACGGTCGCAAAAAAGCCTGTCATCATTAAGATTCTAAAAGATGAATATGCTAAGGACAGCACAGTTGTGGACAACTTCCGTAGCTATTTTCTCGATTTTCAGACCAACGTCAAAAATACCAAACATCTGGCCAAAGTTTCCCAAATTACCGGCACGGCAGGTAACCGGGTCTATATGGTGCAAGAATTTGTCGAGGGGCAAACGCTCGAAGAGTTTATGAAAAAACAACCGAATTTGACCGCCAAGGATTTTGTGCCTATTTTTGAACAAATTTGTGAGGGCTTGCACTTTCTGCATATTAAAAATTTGTGCCACTATAAAATTTTGCCGCGTAATATACTCATCAACGATGATCAGCGGGTTAAATTAGTCGGGTTCGGCTCTTTGTCTTCTGTTCTCGGTAACAAAACGCTGGTTAAGAAAGTGACCGGCGATATCAAAGGCTTCGTCGCCCCGGAAATACTGGCCGGCACAGATAAAAGCGATATTACGGCGGCCTGCGATATCTACACGCTTGGCAAGGTCCTTGAAACTCTACCCATTACCAAGAATCAAGATATTGTTGCCAAAGCCATCGCAAAAGATCCTACTCAGCGTTATCAAAAAGTCAGAGACTTTAAGGCTGAGGCGGGAAAATTGTTCGTCGAAGAAAGCGAGGCCCCGCCTGATGAGCAAAAAGAAGAGACTGAAGCTCCGGATAGTCGTCAAATAGAAGTTCCGCAGATTCCGTTGCAGACCATTAACCCTGTGAGTCCAACGCCTTTCAAGTATAAGCTGCCTATTTCAGAACCGGATACTAAAGTACATGTCGTCCCTGAAAGCTTACCGGAGTTTGCTTTATTCGACGAGAAAACCTTGGAATTCAAATTCAATCCTGCACGTGAACAGGCCGGCCAGCGTTTTCAAGTCCAATTTAGAGTGAGTACAGATGCCGATGAGCAGATTGTGGAGCTGCCCATACAAGTGCGAAAAGGCGGCCTGACCGTAAAGACTGAAAAAAAACCGGATCCGACACAGCAGCCGGTCCCGTTTATTTGGAATCTGACCTCCTCGTTTACGGTCAATGTTAAGGAAACCGTCCAGTTCAATGTCAACAACCCGGATCGCAACCGCTTTCGGATTCATTTGAAAAGCCGGCCGCCTGAAGCCAGCTCAGCAAAATTCGATGAAAAGTCCGGCGACTTTAAATGGAAACCGGGCAAGAAAGACGACGGGCAACACATTTTTCTGTTTGAATTAGTGGACTTGCAAGACCCGAATGTCACCGAAACGAAGCAAGTCAGCATTGAGGTGAAACAGGAGATCTCAACAAAACCGGAAAAACCTAAGCCGGTTAGTCCATCAGGCGAGTCGGATTTGGATAGAATTAAAAGGTCGTTTTTGTGGGTTTATAATATAATTTTGTTTGTTGCCGGCGCTTTTGGCGTCGTTTTATATGCCTTTGATCTTTTCATCGGTTTTGCAATGCTGATCGTTGCAGAAGGCGTCTATCTGCTACTAGCAGCAAATAATCCGAAGTTTCAAGAATATCTGCAAGAAAACTAATGACGTTGTTGAAAAACTCTGTCAGGGTTCATGTTATGAACTTTATATAGACGACACATTTTTTGCATACTATATACAGTCATTTTTGGAGGACTCTAAACCCTGACAGAGTTATTTAATTATTTAATTCAGTGCAACTAACTCATTATCATTAATTATTCACTAACTTTTGGAGGACGTCATGAAAAAGGGCCCCACAATTCTTGTTGCACTCATCGTTGTCGTTTTTGCTGCCCTGTTGTATTGGCGAATGAACAGCAACGGAGTCATTTCACCGGGAGGGCAAGAACAAATATCCCGGGTTATTGATCGCCCAATCAGAGTTGGCATCGTCACCTGGGGCGGTTATGCCGGCGGCATTATGGAAAACAATGGTTTTAAAGCAAGCAAAAAGAGCGATTTCTACCGGGATTATGGTATCGAAGTCGATCTCAAAGTCATCGATGACTTTGTGCAATCCCGCAGCGCGTTCAAAGCCGGGGGTGACAAGGACGGCATTGATATTGTCTGGGCTACTGTCGATGCTTATGCCCTAGAATATCCGGCGCTCAGAGAGCTGAAACCGGTGACCATCATGCAGTACGATTGGAGCCGTGGGGGGGATGCGATCGCAGTCGATGGAAATATTATCAAAAGCGCGCAAGATCTTAAAGGGAAAAGCATCTCTGTGGCTGAAGATACGCCCAGCCATTACTTTGCTTTGTTTGTTTTAGATGAAGCCGGATTGCGACCCTCAGATGTGAAGTGGCGATTTACCAATTCGGCCATCGATGCTGCGAACGTTTTTAAGGCCGGACGAACCGACGCCACGGTGAGTTGGAGCCCGGACGTCTATATTGCAGCCGAAAAACGATCGAGCGGCAGGATCTTGATGTCCACTCGTGAGGCAACCCATCTGATCGCCGATATCTTTGTCGCCCGCGGGGATTTTGTCGAGAAGTACCCGGAAGCTGTGAAACGATTCGTCAACGGCTGGTTGGACGGCGTCGATAAGGTTCATCAAGATCCTAAACCTGTGGTTAAACTCATGGCAGATGGATTTGGCTTGTCCATGGATGATTCCGATGCGATGTTATTGGACGTGCATCTGCCTAATTATGCTGATAATATGAACTTCTTTGATTCCATGAATAACCCGGTGAGCTATGATGCTGTTTTCAACAAGGCTTCAAAATTGTGGCAAGACCTGGGCAAATTAGATAAAATCTATAGCGCAAAAGAATCGCGCAATACAAGCTTTTTGCTGGATATCGGTCACAAATTTCGTAACCAAGAGCCGGCAGATAAAATTGTTCTCGGTCCTCGTCCAACCGGAGGCGGAGAAACCCTGATCACGAAGCGGGTCACGATAAATTTCCCATCCGGGGTTGCTGAGTTGAACTCACAAGCCACATCGGTTGTACGCAACGAGGTCAGCCAATTCGTAGCCACCTATGGCGGCTGTTTCGTCAGTATCGAGGGCAATACCGATAATACCGGCGGCTATGACCTGAACAAGAGGTTGTCCATGCAACGCGCGAATGCGGTCAAAGATCTGTTAGTCCGGGAATATAACATGCCTTCGGACAGATTCGATGTCAAAGGCAATGCCTGGGACAAGCCGGTCGCCAGTAACGCCACAGCAGCGGGTAGAGCCAAAAACCGGCGGACGGATATTGTGATTCAGCGTTTTGCTCAATTTACTGCAAATTAGAAAGACTTTATTGTCAGCGGACGTTCAAATCAACGATAATCGAGGTTGGTTTCACGAAAACCTGGTTTGAACGTCTGCACTGGCTTTAGAATTCAATAAACAATTTAGTCGGTTAAGATGCTAAAAGGCAATCAGATTCTTAGTGTTTTGTTGTTCGCGGTGTTGCTTCTCAATGCAATTCTGATGATTAAATTACTTGATCGTTTGAGTGATACAAATCAGCCGGGCGAGCGAGCCATTCGTGTCGGCATCACAACCTGGGGAGGCTTTGCCGGCGGCATCATGGCCAACAACGGCTTTGACGCGAACCAAAATTGCGATTTCTACCGGGATTATGGCATTCAAGTAGAATTCAACGTCATCGATAACTTCGGTAAATCAAGAAAAGCTTTCAAGGCTGGCGGTGACAAGGGCGGCATTGATATTCTATGGACGACTGTCGATGCTTATGCTTTGGAATACCCGTCGCTCAGAGAACTGAATCCGGTGACCATCATGCAGTATGATTGGAGCCGGGGCGGTGATGCGATGGCTGTAGATGGAAATATTATCAAAACCGCGCACGATCTCAAAGGGAAAAGCATCTCTGTGGCTGAAAATACCCCCAGCTACTACTTTGCGTTGTTTGTATTAGATGAAGTCGGACTAACACCGCGAGACGTAAAATGGCGATTTACAGATTCAGCCGGTAAAGCAGCCGATTTGTTTAAAGACGGAAAGACTGATGCCACGGTCAGTAGAAGCCCACACGTGTATATTGCCGCTGACAAACGATCGAGCGGCAGGATATTGATGTCCACTCGTGAAGCAACCCATCTTATTGCGGATATTTTTGTTGCCCGGGGTGATTTTGTCGAGAAGTATCCCGCAACCGTGAAACGATTCGTCAATGGCTGGTTGGATGGTGTCGATTTGGTCCATCAATATCCTGCGCCTGTAATTAAGCTCATGGCAGACGGATTTGGGCTGTCTACGGAAGATTCTGAGTATATGTTAGGCGATGTGCATCTGCCTAATTATACTGATAATATGTTCTTCTTCGACTCCATGAGTAACCGGATGAGCTATGATGCGATCTTTAAGAAGGCTTCAAGATTGTGGTTAAACCAGGGCAAATTAGAAAAGGCGACGAGCGCTAAAGAAACGCGCAATACCAGGTTTTTACTGTATATTGCTGACAGTTTTGCCGGACAGAAGGGAGCCGATCCTGTCAGGATGGGAAACCTGCATTACTAAGCGATCTGCGATGAATGGATTCGGTTGATTTATAACTCTGTCAGGGTTAAAGACTTTCAAAAATGTAATATAGTACATATTATTAACCCTGACAGAGTTTAACAACAACGTCATTAACAGATTGTATGTATTATGTAATGTATATTAACTTTAATGAATAAGACAAGGTCGTCTTAAAATGCAAAAAAACAGTCTTATTTTAATCGTCTTTGGAGCTGTGCTCCTTAGCCTATCGGTTGTCAATACGTTTCGAATTAATAAATTGAGCACGTTTCATGCTCAGGTCGATCCTA
>JBHHWX010000035.1:0-21012 GCA_046756745.1 bacterium
CGGTAGGATGAATCGCTTCGTTTATCGACAGATCTTTGGTGAATATATCCAGGATGCCTGCCATGGCATCATATCTTCCAAGACCAAAGGTCGTCGCGATACTGCCTTGCGGATCCATGTCCACCAGCAAAACTCGTTGTCCTAGAAATACCAAGCTTGCGCTTAAATTGACAGCCGTCGTGGTTTTTCCTACCCCGCCTTTTTGGCTTCCTATGGCTATGACTTCTCCCATGTGTGATCCCTACATCTTAAATTAAGAATCCAAATATTCGATTTAGATCCCCTGGTGCAAAAGAATTCTCCAATCTCGTAATATTGTCCTGTGTTTCCTTCTGGAGCTAGGACGAATCTTAAACGTACCGCTCCCCCAGTTTAATATGTTGAAAAATGCCCGCTCTCCCTGTAATTCCCCACATTCAGCATGGATAATTTCGCCATTTTTAAAATAAATCGTACCCTGTTTTTCGTTCTGTTGAATAGATAAAGAGGAGTCTCTTTTTCGCGCACAATTATATTGAACCAGCTCACGTATCCCCGCATTATCGATGACTCCCTTAAAGCCATTATCCTCCATCTCCAAAGCCTCTAAAATGATATGCCGTAAATAGCCAATATCAAACGGTTTCTCTATATAGAAAAAGCTCCCTCGATTTTCTGCTTTTTGCTTGATCTCATGAGAACCATAAGCCGTCATGATAATGATTTTTGTTTCCGGATAATTCTGACGAACATCTAACAGCAACTGGAGCCCATCACGCCCAGGCATTCGGATATCCGATACAACTAAATCGTATCGTTCTTTAGATAACTGCTCTGCAGCTTTATCGCCAGTGTTAACACAATCAATTTCAAAATCATAAGTCTTAGACAAACTTCTTGAGATCGCCCAAGTGATATCTTGTTCGTCATCAACAATTAAAACCTTTTTGGATGTAGTCATAAATAAGAACTCCTCACACAAGCAACTTAGACACCGTTAGCGCAATTCCTATGCCATACCTGCAGTCAAAAATCGAACGCCTAAGTCCGAAACGCATCTACACATTCACATCCTGTAATTCGACACAAAAAATCAAAACTTTAAGCTTGATTTTTGATTATTATAAGATTTTAAAAAAAGTTGGGGGGGTAATGTAAGGGAGAGAAAGTGGAGTCAATGTGGAGTATTTATACAGCACCTGACCGATAACCGGCCATTTATGCGATGCCGTAGTTTTTCATTTTTTCGCGAAGCGTCGAGCGGGAAATATTGAGCATCCGTGCCGTCTTTGACTTATTTCCTTCGTACTTTTTCAAGACATGCACAATATGGCGTTTTTCCATATCTTCTAAGGAATCTCCAATTGAGGAGTTTGGGGAGAACTCACCCGAAGGTGATAGCTTCGTGTATCCGTCTTGAAGTTCTAATGGTAGATGCTCTGCTTGCAGTTCATCGACATTACAAAGGATGACCCCCCTTTCGATAACGTTCTTCAATTCTCTGACATTCCCGGGCCAATTGTAAGCTAACAACCTATCCTGGGCATCCTTTGCCACACCTTTAATTTCCTTTCCAAACTCTTTATTATTCCTGTCGATAAAAAGCATAGCCAACGGTAGAATATCATCTCTCCTCTCGCGTAAGGGAGGAATATTGATCACCATCACTTTGAGGCGATAAAACAAATCCTCGCGAAAGGTCTGCTGTTCAACACAGTCTTCTAAATTCCTGTTTGTGGCCGCAATGATGCGTACATCGATAGTAATGTCGGAAGTGCCGCCGATTCTCTTAAAAGACTGAGTTTCTAAAACGCGCAGAAATTTGGGTTGAATGGACATCTGCATACTGGAAATTTCATCCAAGAAAATTGTGCCATTATGCGCTGTTTCAAAAATACCTTTCTTGAGAGACTTTGCATCCGTAAATGCGCCTTTTTCATGCCCAAAAAGCTCACTTTCCAAGAGGTTTTCAGGAATGGCGCTGCAATTGATTTTGACCAAAGATTTTTCAGCCCGGGAGCTCCAATTATGAATCGCATTGGCAACCAGCTCTTTGCCAGTACCGCTTTCACCCTGAATTAAAACGGAAGTCTTCGGGGTGCCAGCGACCAGTTTAATCAGCTTCTTCAACTCCTGTATAGGTTTGGTATTTCCAAAAAGCTCGTTGTCAGGATATTGTCCTTGTTGCTGAGTTTTAAGACGAGAGACTTCCCGTTTTAAATCTTGGGTTTCAAGGGCTTTGGCGACGACTAACTTTAATTCATCGAGCTCGAACGGTTTCATTAAATAATCGTATGCGCCCATCTTCATCGCATCCACAGCGGGTTTCGCATCCGTGAGAGCGGTAATCACAATCACCAAAATTTCAGGATCCATCTCCTTAATGGATTCCAAAATTTTTATTCCGTTATAATCTGGAAGCTTGATATCGAGAAGGACAAGATCGATGATATCCTTTTTTAAAATAGTCAGGGCATGTTCACCATTGTAAGAAGTCCTAACCTTATTCCCTTCTTTTCTTAGAACATCCGCAAGCGTTTGACACAAATCTTCGTTATCTTCGACAATCAGAACATTCGCTTTTGTCATGTGCAATTACTCCTCGGTCGGCAACAATAGTTTGAAAGTCGTTCCGGCATTCACTGTGCTATCGACTTGAATGTCTCCTTGATGCTCAGTCATAATCCGATAAACGATGGAAAGACCGAGACCCGCCCCTTGCGGTTTTGTCGTAAAAAAAGGATTGAAAATGGAGACAAGAGCTTCCGGTTGAATCCCAACTCCGGTATCACTCAAATTGACTTCTGCATAGAGAGCGCTCTTGTTCTGAACTGGAAACGGCCGTCCGCGCCGATCGATTCGATGCAAAGTGGTTACTTTCGGATAGGCGTCCAATTTCAATTCTCCACCATTCGGCATTGCATCCAATGCATTGAGAAAAAGATTAACCAAGACTTGTTGAATCTGGTAAAAGTCAACATAAATCAAAGAAAGCTCAGAATGATACGTCTCAGAGTAACTCACCGATTGGCTGCGAATACGATTATCCAATAACGCCACAACTTCTTGCACAATTTCTTGAAAACGGTGGTATTTCCTTTTGGGTTGACGCGGCTTTGCATAGGAAAAAATCGTCTTCAGCAAATCATCCATGCGGTTCACCTGCCGGACTATCCGTGATACGTACTCCCTGTGGGGATCGACCAGATCGATCTCTTCTTCTAAAGTTTGCGCGATAGTTTTAATACCCGCTAATGGATTACGTATTTCATGGGCGATTCCGGAGGCTAACACTCCCATTGACGCCAACCGGTCCATGCGTTGTACTTCAACCTGCATCTGCTTAATCTGAGTGATATCTTTAAAAGCGATAATCGAGCCGACTTTTCGCTTCTGCGCATCAAAACGAGAGGTCACTGAAAATCCAACATACACAGAATTGCCTTTTTTGGCGGTCAACTGCATCTCCCGATTCAAAAAACCCTGTTGTGGATCCTCGATTATTGAAAACAATTTACTGCATCTATCTTTGGGGAAAACTCCTTCTAAAGGTTTTCCGATGACTTCTTTTTTCGTATATCCTAAAACCTCTTCAGCGCTATTATTAAAGGAAGTAATTTTACACTCGAGATCGACGGTAATCAACCCTGAGCCCATACTCTGAATGATACTTTCATTGAAATTTTTTAAATCGATGATCTCTTGTTCCAGTTGTTTTTTCTCTGTAATGTCACGTGCGATTCCAACACAGCCAACAACTTGGCCGCGTTCGAAAATCGGATTGATATGAATGGAAAGATAAATACACTTGCCATTATTATGAATCACCCGGACTTCAAAAATACTTGATTTCCCTCCTATGGTATTTTGAAATTGTTTTTTTGCAGTATCTCGGTCTTCGAGATAAACCAATTCAGTAAAATTTTTGCCATTCCAATAGTCACGCTCGAAACCGGTAATCATGGGCAGGCGTCGATTTAAAAAAATAAACTTCCCATCCGGGCTGAGTGTAAAAATCAAATCGCTGGCATTTTCAATTAAGTCTTGATATCTGTATTCCGTACGTCTAACTTTTTGCTGCAAGTCCCGGTTCTTTTGACGTATTGTGTGCAGGATAAAAACATTATCAATGACATTGAGTAGCTCATGATTGCCAAACGGTTTTAACAGGCAGGCGCTCAACCCCAAGTCAAAGAATTCTTGTCTCTCAATATCTTCATGAGAGGCGGCTGTTAACAAAATCACCGGGATATCACGAACAGCCTTAAATTTCGGATTTTGCATCATTTCAGTAAAAAATTCATACCCGTTCATGCCGGGCATCATATAATCAAGAAGAATCAAATCCGGACGCTTTTCCAGCAACGCCTTCAAACCTTCCGGACCCGAAGTCGCCGGGAGAACGTTGTATCCGGCGTTCCTTAAGATGACCCTGCCAACTTCGAGCATAGCATCGTCGTCGTCGATGAACAAAATTGTTCTGGAGTTGATACGGGTTTTGTTTTTCTGCATCATGATCAATTAACAGCCTGATATTCCTGTTGTTGTTCCTCTGACGAAATCCCTTTGGGAAGTGTCACGATAAAATTAGAGCCTTCCCCTAACTTACTCTTTGCATGAACTCGCCCGCCATGGATTTCTACAATTTCCTTCACGAGTGACAGGCCCAAGCCGGAACCCGTAATATCCATGACCTTGTCGTTATCTGTGATTCGATAAAATTTATCGAAAATATGCGGCAGCGATTTTTCTGAAATTCCAAAACCATTGTCTTCAACTTCAACTCTCATGACATCATCATCTTCTTTTAACCGAATCGTCACATTGGCATTCTCCGGACTGTATTTCACAGCATTGGAAAAGAGGTTGAGAAAGACTTGTTCCATCATGTCGCGATCAACGTGAATCGTAGAGATTTCCTCCGGAGAGTCCAGGTTTATCTTGATATTTTTTTGATCAGCCAACTGGCCGTTGAAATCGATAACCTTTTCCACCAACATTTTTAAATCCACCGGGGATTTTTGCACCTGGCTGCGTCCGGACTCTATTTTCGAAATATCCAAAAATTTATTGATGAGATCATTGAGGCGATTGGACTCTTTAAGAATAATCGAAGCGTATTCTTCCGACTGTTCACGGCTAACCGTCTCATCTAAAAGAAGCTCGCTAAATCCCGAAATGCATGTAAGAGGAGACCGCAGCTCATGTGCGACCATAGAAACCAATTCCGTCTTAAGACGATCGATTTCTTTTTCGTGGGTTATATCTCGCAGGACCATGACAACCCCGATGAATTCGCCCTGTTCACCCTTAATTCGGGCAGAACGAGCTTGTAAAACGATTTTCTTATGCCCCTCTTTAGGTTCCAAGATCACTTCAATGTTCTCAGCGCTTTTCTTACCATTTGCTGAGAAATCACGGATAAATTGTGAGAGCTTGCGATCATGTATCAATTCTTCGAAAGGCTTTTGTATTGCTGCTTTCGCGCACACCTCAAACCATCTTTCAGCGACTGAGTTTATCAGAACAACTTTATTCGCTCGATCCGAGACGATCACCCCATCTGCAATGTTTTTTAAAATTGTCTCGGTTTTATTTTTCTCGTTGATAATTTTATTCAAGTTCATCTCATCGAGCCGGCGAAGCTCGGTCGTCATATAATTAAAAATCTTTGCGAGATGTCCAATTTCGTCGTGAGACTGCAATGACACGCGATGAGAAAAATTCCCTCGAGCAATTTCGCGGGCGCTTTTAATAAAATGAGTAATAGGACGACTTATTTTCAAACTAAAATAGTAAGCGCCAAGAGCCGCGGCAATGATCGCGAGTAATAGAAGGGCATAATAAACTAAAGATAACTTATCGGTTCCGAGAACCTTCCCTCTCCCGGAGTAAATAAAAAAGATTAATGATGACCCGATCGGAATGATCGCCACCAGCAACATAAGAAACATCAATTTCTTAAAAATTGAGTTTCTAATAAACTCCGGTAATTTCATAACTCCCCTTTTGATGTTAGTTTATACAAATGGTGTTTCTCCCTGCTTGCTTTGCCTTGTACAAACGTCGATCTGCTACATCGACTAACTGCTCGAAATCATCTCCGTCAGTAGGAAAGGTTGAGACTCCGGTACTAATTGTTATCTTGCCGTTTGGTTGAGAATCCTCGAAAGCAAAAGCATGGGATTCGATGAGTTTGCGGATTTTTTCAGCGACAATATTTGCCGCATCTTTATTGGTTTCGATTAAGACTAACGAAAATTCTTCACCGCCGTACCGCGCTGCGACATCGATTTTACGAACGTTTTCTTTGAGAAGCGCTCCTATCGTTTGCAAAACGGTATCACCGGCAGGATGACCGTGATTGTCGTTATATTGTTTAAAATGATCGATGTCCATCATAAAAACGGATACGTTCAGTTTGTGACGCCGCGCCCGGTTGAGCTCCTGGCGTAACTGCTCCTTAAAATAGCGATAGTTAAAAAGACCCGTTAAACCATCTGTTATCGCTAATTGACGAAGCTCATCCTTTGCTTTTTGTAATTCAATAACTTTTTCATTAAGCGCATCATTTAAGTATTTTATCCGCAAAAGAGAGCGTACACGGACTAACAACTCCAACTTATTAAACGGTTTCGCAATAAAATCATCAGCTCCGGCCTCCATACCTTTGACTTTATACTCTAACTCGTTTAAAGCCGTCACCATAATGACCGGAATGAAACTGGTTTTTTTGTCTTTTTTAATAATCCGACACACTTCAAACCCGTTGAGTTTTGGCATCATGACATCTAATAACACTAAATCCGGATGACTATTTTGGACCTGTTCAATCGCTTCTTCCCCATCCTTGGCCGATATAATGTTGTATCCTTCCGATGATAAGTAGGTTGTAAGCAGATGTACATTAACCGGGACATCATCTACTACCAAAATTTTTTTACTTTTGGAGTTCTGTGCCATGAAGTCGCGCTATGTCGCTCCTTAATAATACTAGCGGATTATCAACTTCTTAATAGTCATTGATCCACTTTTGGCGGGAGTCGCATACGAACACTTATGAAAGCCTTTGGAGGTACAGCGACAGTGGTGGGATATAAATCGTGTATACACACCAAAGACCAAAAACTCAACAACAAAGTTGTACTTCGTACTCATGATGCTCGCGAGGTGGTCAAAAATCGTTCACTTTCTGTTGCAAAATACAATTTCTATCTTTTTTTGTCAAGACATATTTGTTAGAGGCCAGTTAAAGTATGTTAACAATTGTGGAGACGGGATTTCAGAAGGGCAAAATCGCTAAAATACGGTTACATTGTAGACACATCATGTTCATATTTACGTACCTGTTGGCTAATTTTCGTACAAAGAGACGCTCGAAAACCGGACACGCAGGCCGAGCTTGACGAGCAGTGTTTCGCTATACTGCTGCGAAACGCATCCCTCAGCGAATCAGAGTCAATCGCTTCACTTGCTGAAAATCGCCGGCCTGCATTTCGTAAAAATAAAGTCCGCTGGCGACAAAAGCGCCGCCATCATTCCGGCCGTTCCAAGTAGTGGAATGGTCGCCCGTCTCGAAGCGATCGTTTACCAGCGTTCGGATTAACTGCCCTTTGAGATTATAAATCTTAATCTGTATTCGTGCTTTTTTCGAGACCGAAAAACGAATGATCGTTTCCGGATTAAAAGGATTGGGATAATTTTGAAAAAGTGAGAAATCCGCAGGAGCTGGCATGTTATCCGTATCTACTGAGGTGGTATTTAACCTGAGAATCGCCATATCTAGAGCGCCGTCCCCGAATTCAAATGTGTTCAATACAGCGCCGTTGGCAGGGTTCAAAAGCTGAACCGTGTCGTCGGAAAAATTGTTAACATAAAGCGATCCACTCTCTTGATCGAATAACAAATTCATGGCGCCGCCGCCCACTAAAATCGGATTGGAAGCATTGTGTAAAACTTGTTTTGTAGCGGCGTCATAAGTATACAAAAATCCGTTGATCCCATCTCCGAAATCCGCTAAGAAAGCCAAACCCTCGGGGGTAATCGCAATATCGGCGGGCGCGCCGCCGATGATAATGCTGTCCACGACCGCTGCTGTGCCGTCGGCGTCGCCAGTCGGATCGATGATATACATTTTCCCGGTGATGTCGCCGAAGTTACCCGTGCACACGACATGAATTTTTCCGTCCGGCGCCAGAGCTAATTCCTGGGGATTAGTTGCGACGGAAATCGTTTTTGTGACCGTGTCAGCCTGGGTATCGACCACGGAGACAGTTGATGGATTATAGCTCGGAAAGCCGCCGGTGTTCGTAACATACGCCCGGTCCCCCAACACCAGGACACCCTCCGGTGCAACACCAACCGGAATAGTATCGACAGAATCGCCGCTTGCAAGATCGAGGACAGTTACGGTATTTGCAAACAGGTTGGTCACGTAGGCTTTGTTCTCACCGGCAAACCCCATGGACCACGGATTACTCCCAACCGTCAGCGTAATATTATTAACGATTTGACCGTTCGTTCCATCGATAACGGTAATGCCAGCCGGAACAGAATTGACCACATAAACTTTGTCCCCTTTCGTAAAAATACGATTCGGGATGTCGCCGACGGTAACAAAATCGTTCCTAATTTCTCCGCTTTCCAAATCCATTTTTGATACGGTGCGGCCCAAACCGTTCACCACATAAAGCGTATGTTTGGTTTGTTGACTACGCCCAAGCGACACAACACACAATAACGCCACGATCATTACAACGGATTTTCTCATTTCTTTCTCCCTTCTTAATTTAGTGGTGCGGGTTAGTAGATGAATTCGATACCCGTACGCCAATTGCGCCCAGGCATCGGGGCGTTTTCAACGATCTCGTATTGTTGGTTTAGAACATTGAAAACAGAAAACTTGAAATTCAACTTTACCTTGTTGAATTCTTTTCTGAAGTTGAAGGTGACGTCATCAACCGAGTACGCCGGCATCCGTACCGTATTGGAGGCGGTCACAAACCGGGGGCCGACCCACCGTTTGAGATAATCGACGGCAGCGAAATGAAGATTGAGGCGCACGCTGAGTTTCGTGGTGTGCTCTGCCCGGTAGGTCAGTTTCTTGTTATGTGTTGTCCGGTCGCCGCTTTTGTTTAAGGCATTCAAATAAACGTGACTTAACGAAATTTGCAATTTTTCGTTTGCCGTTCGCCAAGAGCCAGAGTATTCCCAACCTTTCAAAAGGGCGCGTGTGTTAAACGGCTGAAACGTGGCAAATGAACCGAGCTCCCAAACGATGAGGTTTTCCACATCTTGTCTGAAAAAGGCGCTTTGCCATTCCAAGCGACCAAGAATCGGCAAGCTCAATTGCACGCCGGCATCGAAATCGGTGCTTTTTTCCGGCAGCAGCCCGGGGTTGCCACGCACGCGGAAATCCTGAAAAAACAAATCCGCAAACGTCGGCGCCCGGAAGGAACGCCCCAAGTTCGCCTTGATGTTCAAAATCACACTTTTGCCGCTCGAAGCAAATAATCCAATTCGAGGACTGAATTGTTTTTCCGTTCGCGCAGCGCTGCTATTATCAAATGCAATGAGATCGAAACGGAGGGCGGTCCTAATCGTGACTCGATTCATAAACTCAGGAGCCGGCAAGCGCCACTCGCTGCTCAAAGCCCCGGCGGCGCTCATGTAATCGGTGGCGCGAATCGGGCCCGCAGAACCGGTCATCAAATCCCTGTCCTCAAAATCGTCAAACTGCACGGAGGCGTTCAGCTCAAAATTGTGTTTTTCAAATGCTGTGAATCCGAGCGCCGCGGAGCCTTGATGACTGAGTACGCGGAACCGGCTGTGAAAAGGCGGTACCGAGCGGAAGCGCAGCGGCGCATCCGGAGGAGGTTGGTTTCGAAATTCGCTGCGATTCAGATGCTGTGAGACCTGCAGCCGGACCTGCCAATTCTGGCGTTGAAGGGAATAAGCTGCACTCAAGATGCGCCTCAAAGCATCGGCTCTGGAAAACGGCGACCAGGCAAAAATGAGTCCCGGCAGCCCCCGCTCGCTGTTGTAAATATTGGCTTGCAAGTGCAGCGTGTACCTTTCGTGCTCGAAAAGCAGTTTACCGAAATAATTACGCGAGATGAAATCCGAGTTCAAGCGGGTGTCGTCTACTGGTGTGCCGTCTAAAAGTCGATAGGTGTAGGGGTAGTCGCCCTCTTCTCTCGAGAAGTCGAAGTTGAGAAAATACTTCAAACTCTTTGCGCTGCCGGAAATCGCGGGACTGATACCAAAAGTTCCGAAATTCCCGAAATGCGCCCTCGCTCGGGTCTCATCAACAATGTTCTGCTTCGAAATAATCTCGATGACGCCGCCTAAAGCGCCACTGCCGAAACGCCCGCTATTTCCACCTTTCCAAACCCTGATTTCTTCCACCCAATCCAATCGAATTTGATTCAAATCGGCATACCCCAGCAATGGGTTGTTCAGAACAATGCCATCCAAAACCACCAGCACCTGATTTGACTGGCTGCCGCGAATGGAGACGCGCTTCGCTCCGGACCCGCCACCCACTTCGACAACCTCCACTCCGGGAAGGTTCTGTAATAATTCGCCGACCGTTCTCGCCGGGCTCGAGCTGATTTCCTTCGCAGTGATGATTTCTTGAAAAGCGCTCGACTCCCGTTGATGGGCTGCGATCACCACGACTTCTTCTAAAGGAATGGCAGTCGGTCGCAAACGAAAGTTCACCGTGTCTTTGAAATCTTTGTGAACCACGACCCCCTTTCGAACGGCGTCGGAATAGCCTAAGTAAGTAACGCGAATCGTATATTCACCGGCAAACATATTTTGAATCGAAAAATATCCGGCGGCATTTGTGGATGCGCCAAAACCCGTTCCAAGCACGACGACATTGGCGCCCTCAAGAGGTTTGCCGGTCACCGAAAGTACGTATCCTTCCACTGTGGCTGGCGATTGAGAAAATGCCGGCGATAAGAGGCACAAAAGAAAAATGGCGGCGGTGAAATGACTGAGCACACCGTGTAAACTGATTTTCATGGAAAGACTCTCCAGAAAGAACTGTAAGCTTGTCCTAAAAGTCCAACTCCCTTCCCGAAGGCGTCTCGCCGAGGGCTTCTCGTCACGACGGCAGGAAAACGCTCGGCGAGGACGCCTTCGCTAAGAAGATAGTCTTTTCGGCCAAGTTTCTAGAACATGAAAGTACGGAGGCCAGCTCGTGGAATGTTGGAGAGATTTGAGGTTGGGCTTAAAAATAAAAATCCAACCTCGAAGTTTAGGAAGTTGGGTCTTGTTGATTCGATAACTCAAAATTCCCTTCCCTCGAAGGATTCCACAGGCAGGTCTCCTGGCTCACAGCTTCGAACCTACTCACCGCGTCTTCCCATCCGTCAGTAGCGGGACAGTGACTTTTTTGCGGCTTTCGTAGCTGCTCACAGTTGCGGGGCAGCGCCGGAATTACACCGGCTTCCTTTCCCGATCGAAATCGGGATTACCCATGTCTTAAAATCTGTACATCAATATATGGCTGAAGAACTACATTGTCAACAAAAATTTTTAAGGACTGAATGTTCCCCATTTTTGGGGAGACAACTAATTCAATCCTGACCCAACACGGTTTGCAACCGTGTTTTACTCACAAATCCGTCAATCGGAAGCGAAAACCAAGCAACAGGGGATGCCTCCTGAAATTTCATGGTGTTCTTCGAAAGTCTCGAAATCCGCAGTTGAGCGATAAACGAACGTTCTTCTCTTTCGAGGATCGAGTATCCCTTGAGTGTCCGGTTAGGCTGAACTCCCAGAATCAATCCCAAAACTCCCATTCAATGCTAAACCGGAACATTTTTTCCGGCATGAAAAATCCCGGGACCATTTGATAGCGGGTTCCGAACAGATTTTCTAGGGAGAAGAGGGCGCGGGCGCCGGCAAACTCCAGTGAAATTTGGCCGTCAAAAATCGCGTTCGAATCGAGCTGCTGATAACGTGCCAGACCAGCCGGGTTTAAAAAATCAATCCCATATCTCCGGCCGAACATTCTGCCCGCTAATCTCAGCCGGATAAAAACGTATTTCTGGAAAAAGGGGCGGCCTGTTTCTAAATACGTATAAATGGAAAATTCAGGAACTTGAAGCTGCTTTTCAACTGCTGTTTCAGTCACATTCATTACAGATGCGATCAGACCGAGACGGCCGCCGGGAAACTTTTCCCAGGTTAATTTCAGCTCCAACCCGGAAACAGTGCGATCGTCCAGGTTCGCCGGTTTGACGCCGGAAGTATCGGGAAGAACCCGGTTTCCAATCCAGTTTCTCACGCGGTTGAAAAAGAAAGAAGCCTGCATTTCAAAAGATTCTTTGTTTTTGAAATCCAAACCTACTTCCGCAGCGGTTCCGATTTCGTCGTTGAGCTGTGGTTCCCCGCGGTAAAAAGTTGGCCAGTACCGCTCGCTAAAACTCGGGTAGCGACGCGCGCGCTGAAAGTTCAACCACAATTTCATTGGTTTTGTTATCTGATAATGAAGCTGAAAAGAGGGATTCAGTACCCAAGAAAACAACGGATGTTTTTCTACAGCGACTTTTAGACCGATATCAAAACGCGGCCCAAAATTTATGCGATCGCGAATGAAAGCAGACAGAATATTCTCTGTGTGATCACCCAGATCTTGGCTGTTTAGATCGTGAAGTCGCAAGCGGCCGTCAAAAACAATATCATGTTTCCCGCGCACCGTTTCATAACTTATATTCGCGTCGGCAGAGATCGCCTCATTCTTAACAGACAAGGAATCGACAAACGAATCCTGTGAGTTACGGGTAAAGAGGATACGGCCTGTGAGCTGTTTTTTTTGTTTTGCCAGATTTCCGATTTTGAGGGAAACGAGTTGATCAAAGCGGCTTTCTTTCCATTGAGAAATAGTACGGTTACGAAACAAGTTGGGGAGTGAAGGCGCGGGCAGAGTCACATCATTTTTATTCAAAAAGCTCACGAGCTCCAGCGACGAGCTCGCAGTTAAATGTCGCACAATTTTTACCAACAATCGACTCCCAACGTGATTCCTCGCAAAACCGCCGAATTCCTGACGGCTGAAATCGAGTAAAAAGCCGGTTTTGGCATTCACAGGTAAAGAAAAGACAAGCCCGATGTCGCTATATCCAAAATCGCCGGCTCGAAAGACAACTTTTGAATAGGGGCGCATCTCGTTTATTTTCATAGTCCGAAAGTCAAGCGTCCCGCCGATCGCGGAACCGTATGAGCCGCCATACCCGGGAAAAGCAAAACTCGTAATGGAATTCAATGGCACATATTTCGAGATCAACACCCCGGTTATCGGATCGTTCAACGGCACACTATCGAGCAGGATGCGTGTGTGGAGTGGACTCCCCCCGCGAAGTGACAGGAGGGAAAGCTGACCAACAGAGCCCAAATCGACAGGAAGACTTCCCGGCAATAAACGAGTATAATCGACAATATCTTCTGCGAGAATTGAACGAGACTCGGAATCGTCAACGCGCCAAGGATCAAGACTTACAGCAGCAAGCGTTGAATCGATAGAAACATGAGGAGAACCTGTTTGGGACGAGTCACCGGACGCATCTTGTGCCAAAGCCGGAAAAGCGGTCAATAGCAAAGTTAACAGGATAATTATTTTCGGGGAATGGATTTCTTTCACTTCGTCGACCGCCTGAATGAGTATTGTCTTCTCACCGCAGTTATCACAACCGGCACAGCCAAAGCGAAAATTAATGCGTTCGAAAAACCGTGAACCAAATAAAATGGCAGGCCTGTAGCAAACAATATTTTCATTTGTTCTAAGGAATATCCAGACATGAAAGCGATACTTAGGTACGCCATAAGGTCATAAAGCCAGGTCAAAATCAAGCCAACAAAAGCCAGCACAACAGACGGTTTCACAAACCGTTTTTCGAGCTCGAGGATACTTTGCAAAAGCCCGCCGGTGACTCCAACCAACATACGGTTCAGTACTTGAGCTGCGAGAAGAGGGAATTGTGAAACGCCGTAAGGATTTAATATCGAAAAAAGCGTCTGGGCGATCAAGCCAACCCACATGCCATTTCTCGGGCCTAAAATCACCCCAGCCAGAAACACAACGGCCGTAAAAACTTCCACGTTTGGAACCTGGATAAAAAGATATCCGCCGACAAAGGCCAGAGCTGAAAAAATGCCAATGGCGGCGATTTCGGAAAGACGGTGACGTGCGGGAGTATTCGGACGCATGGATTAATCGTGTTCCGGCTTGTTCATGTTAGGCAAGGGGGAAAGTGCACATTTGAGAACAAAAATAGAAAAGCTTTTTAAGGAGGCGTTTCCCGAACAAAGAACGCCAAGGAATTAACTTGTGTGTCTCGCATTGGTCGGCCGAGCCGAATTTGTTTCTGTTTGTGAACTAACTAGTCTAGTGTCTGACCGAAAACTCGTTACAATGCTCAAGCACCCGTCCCCGGGTGCGTTTGACGCTTTGTAAAAACAATTGATTACGACGCCCCGAGGACGGGGCTTAGAGCTTATTTCTGAGTTTTCGTTCAGACACTAACTAGCTGTACAGTATCTCTACAGCCTGCCGAACCAGTATCCACAAATACAGTATTCGATCCTATTTATTCTAATAAATCGCCTAATCGAAAAGAAAAACTGGGAAGCAAATCACCGCCGGTTATGTCTTCATGTTCATCGAAAACCTCATAATCGGCAGCCAAGTGATAAACGAACGTTCTTTTTTCCCATGGGTCGAGAATCCAGACCTGTTCAGAGCCGTTTTCGAAGTACTCTTTTATCTTCCCTTGCAAATCCGCTAAACGATCTGATGGGGATAGAATTTCAACCGCCAAATCGGGGGCGAAATGGCCAAAACCCTTAGGGGACTTACCCCCATGTAACCTCGATTTTCTAATAAAAGAAATATCAGGAGAAAGCACATTTCCGCTTTTCATGCGATAACCAGCACTACTGCCGTATACGCCTCCCAATTGGTGTTTTTCCGTAAACTCATCCAATTTACGTCCAAGTCTTAGTCCAAGTCTTTCATGAATTAAACCAGCAGGACTCACTTTTACCTCCCCATCCACATATTCATATTTATGCCCATCGTCGGGCAGTTGCATGAGCTCCTCATCGGTCATGAGCGTTTTTACGGACATGTCAATCTCCTATTAAAGCCGTCGTCTTTAAAATCATTTTACAAAACAACCTGTTAAAAGTCAAATGTTTTCATCGCCTTAATCAATCCCAAAACCCCCACTCGATGCTAAAGTGAAAAAAACGCTCTGGCATGAAGTTATTTTATCCGTGTGAAAAAGTGATTTAACGGACCTATGCCTTTGCCGAATTTTAGACTGGTGCGGATGGCTTCGGTAACATATTTCTTGGAAATCTCGATGGCTCGCTTAACATCGTATCCCATAGCCAGGTTTGCCGCAATCGCCGCCGAAAACGTACACCCGGTGCCATGGGTATTTTTCGTCCGGATTCTTTCGCAAGAAAACTCGGTGATTGTTTGCCCGTCGTATAAAACATCGACGGCGTCGCCTCCAAGATGTCCCCCCTTCACCAGCACATTTCCTGCGCCCAGTGCGTGAATCCGGCGAGCCGCTTCTGCCATATCTTCGGTGTTTTTGATGGCTCTCCCGGACAGAACTTCTGCCTCCGGGATATTGGGGGTGATGATTTTTGCCAGCGGCACGATTTCTACGATCAAAGCCTCTTGAGCGTCATCCTGCAATAACGACGCGCCACCCTTGGCCCGCATCACTGGATCCACAACCACATTCGGGAGAGGCCTCGCCCGCAAGCTCCCGGATAAGCGGCGAATCACCCCAGTATTGGAAAGCATGCCAATTTTCACCGCATCGACGCCGATATCGCTCACCACCGAGTGTAATTGCAAAGTCACAAATTCCGGGGGTAAATCGTGGACGCCCTGAACCCCGAGCGTGTTCTGTGCGGTGATGGCGGTTAAAACCGTCATTCCATAACAGCCGAATGCCTGAAAGGTTTTCAAGTCTGCCTGAATGCCGGCGCCACCGCCCGAGTCCGAACCTGCGATTGTGAGAAGCCGTTTCATAGTTTAGTCGAGGTGACGAGCTTTAATTCAAGAACTTTTTTATCGATAATCACATCTTCTTTGTCAGGATCGAGTTTGATTTTCCAGTGCTGCAGGGTATCTGCACCGATGATCAATTCCTCCGAAAGCTCATTGGCAACAAGAATCTGTTGGAAAAAAGTCACTTCATTAACCGTTAAATTCACCATTATCCCTTCTTGAATTATAAGCTCGTGTTTACCATCACCTTGCAGGAATCTGTATTGAGTTGGAAGTCTGACAATGGTAGTTAAATTTTCGGCAATTTCCCTTCGAATGAAAGAAGCAGATGCGCCAGTATCAAAGAGAGCTGTAACCTCCCTTTTCCCTTTATCCCCCTCTACCATCAACTGTTTTACGATTAATCCCATAATTCTTTTCTCCTTACTCCTTAACCTTTTACCCGCCATCAAGCAAGTACGTCGCACATTTTCCCGGTTGTCTCCGGTGAGAAATGTTAATTTTTTATATAAGATTGAATCACACCTCCCCCAACTACCACATCGTCCTGGTAAAATACCACCGACTGCCCGGGCGTGACAGCCCGCTGTGGCTCATCAAAAACGACCTCAACGGTTTGGTTTGCTGCCGGCCGAATTCGTGCAGCAGCCCCGGGATCGTTGTAGCGTATCTTCGCTTCAACGCGGATTTCGTCTCGGAGACGGTCGCAAGCGATCCAATTCAAATCGCCGGCCAAAAGCCCGGCATGTTCGAGGTCGCGGTTGCTGCCAACGGTGATCCGGTTGGTTCCCGCGTCGATGTCAATCACATAAAGCGGATCGCCTGCCGCAATCCCTAACCCTTTACGCTGACCGATGGTATAAAAAGGAAAGCCGTGGTGCGTCCCTAAGACTTCTCCCGATGCATCCAGAATTTCGCCGCCCTGCACCTGCCCTGCCAGCTCCGGTCGTTTCATATTTAAATAACGCCGGTAGTCGTTATCAGGAATGAAGCAAATCTCCTGACTCTCCTTCTTTTCAGCCGTTCGCAGATGAAATTTTCGGGCAATTCTTCGAATCTCTGCTTTTGTATACTCGCCAACCGGAAACAAGGTTTTGGCCAGTCCTGATTGCCGAATCCCCCAGAGGGCGTAGGATTGGTCTTTATGTGCATCGATACCACGCTTCAAAAAATAGCGGCCGCTCATTTTATCAAATTCTGTACGGGCATAGTGACCCGTGGCTATTTTATCTGCTCCCAACTCTTGTGCTTTTTGGATGAGCACGCCCCATTTGATATACGTATTGCAGCGGACACACGGGTTGGGAGTGCGGCCTTCCATATAATCGAAGATGAAATTGTCCGTGACCGCCGCTTCGAACTGTTCGCGAAAATTGACCACATAATGCCGAACACCTAAGGTAGAGCACACGGCTCTGGCGTCGTCCATCGTATCGATGGAGCAGCAGCCGCTGTCGCGATTGACATTACCGCCGGTACGGTCGTAGTCCCAAAGATTCATGGTCAACCCAATGACGTGATAACCCGACTCCTGTAACAACGCCGCTGCGACAGAGCTATCGACGCCGCCGCTCATGGCGACGATGACGGTTTCTCCATTATTATGATTACGCATTTGCCAATCTCATTTTTCCGATTTAGTGTTTGAACGAAAACTGGATCATCCATGTCATTCCGGTAGTCTTTTATGCCGGTATCTTATCGATTCAGGTAGGAGATTCCCGTTTAAAAGATCGCGGGAATGACAAGAAAAGGGGATTTTCGTTCAAACACTATTGATAACTCTTTAAATCCATCCGCTTGACGTGGAGTAAGCGCTGCCCGACCATATCAACCGCAGCCTGGGACTGTTCAAGAACGATATAACCCACCAAAGGTTCATATATCCCGTCTTCCGGAACCATTTCCACAAAAACAACTTCATTATAAATAGGACGAAAGCCTTCTAATTGAATCTGAACCGGCCCACAAATTTCGCCCTCAACCGTAGATTGCGTCGCGGTTTCAAGCTCCACCTTTTCAATGGACTCTAACTCACCTAAACGATCTTTCCATGCCTTGGGGAGAACCATATAAGAAGCGCCCGTATCGACCATCGCATCGCAACGCAGGGATACTGAGGGGTCTTTCACATTGCTAATTTTTACAGAGGTAATAATTCGTCCCATTTTAGGTCGACCTGGAATTTCATTAACATGGTTAAATAGTTTTAACAATCCATTATTTGATAACGATCATTTTTTTACTCAGTTTTCCGGTCGATGTGCTGAGTTGATAAAAGTACAAACCCGTAGCGACGATCCGGCCTTGGTCGTCGCTGCCAGCCCACAAAGCGTCATGCCATCCGGCCTTTTGAGTTTCATTGACAAGATATTTGATCCGCTGCCCAAGCGAATTGTAGATACTCAAATCAACGCCAGTATCCTGATGCAGGAAATATCGAATTCTGGTTTCGAGATTAAACGGATTGGGGAAATTTTGGTGCAAAACATGGGTCTGGGGCAGAACCGGATCGCTGTCAGCCACGCTCGTTGCCGGCGATGAAGTCAAACGTATTTCGTACACCCCGTTGCCATGAGTGGCAAGTCGTAACTTCCGGTTTGAAAGAGATACAGAGAGATCCATCGCCATCACCGCTTCGGGCAGCCCGTTCATAAACGGTTCCCAGGATAAGCCGCTGTCGGTACTGCGAAACACTCCGACATCATTGCCCACAAAAAGGCGCTCCGGGAAATCGGGATCACATGTCACCGCCCAGGTCGTGATGTCGGGAAGTCCAGAGCTGATATCGACCCAATTGTCTCCGGCGTCTGTCGATTTGAAAACATGCGGGCTGCCAAAACCGCCAAAGGTGATGAAAATATTTTGATCGGTATTCGGATCGACAGCGATATCGGTCGGAATGCGATCCGGCAGGGCGCCGGTAATGTTAAACCAGTTTTGTCCGCCATCATCGGTTCGAAAAACCTGGGCGCGCGTCACCAATGCACTTGTCGTGCCGTAAACGCGATTCGCATTTTGATGCGAGCCGGCTAAAGTCAGAAAAGGATTGCCATCGATGGGCGAGCTGTTGTTGGTGCCGACCCAAGTGGCCCCGCCATTTCGAGATCGAAACACGAAATGGGTGGCCGCGTAAAGCGTCCGGTTGTCCGCCGGGCTCAAAATATAGGGCGCAATAAAATTCGTCCGGGTAATATCGATCGGGGGAGAAATCCCGACAAAACTGCCGAAAAGTCCTCGCTCAGGATGCTTTCTGATATTCAAAAATTGCGAAGAGACAAAGATCTGCTCGTCTTTAGACTGATCGATGGCAGTCCAGCCGCCGTCCCCGCCGGAAACGCTCCGCCAGAACAGATCGCCTTCATAAGCAGCCGTACCGTTGTCCTGCATGCCGCCCAATGCGAAAAGCGAATCCTTTCTGGCGTTGGAAAAACCGTTATAAAACTGGGTTGTTTGATACCCGAGATTGCAATTTATCACGGTGCGGCCGGCGTCGTTGGTTCTAAAGACGCCGCCATCGTTGGCAAAATAAATAACGTTGGAGTCCTCCGGATGGTACACAATATGGTGGAAATCAGCCCAACTGGAGGGCAGATCTCGTTCTAAGGTTTCCGGATCCGGCTGAAATAAGCCGAGAGAGGTGGCAGCAGTCAAATTGGTTCCGCCGCTGGTGGACCGAAATGGAGAAAAGGGTTGTCCGGCGGTCCAAACGATATTCGGATTGGTCGGGTGTACAGCGACGTCATGCGCGTACCAACCTTGAATTCTCGAATAATCCTCTGTCGAGACGACAGTCCAATTGTCCCCTCCGTCAATGGTTTTGACAAGCCAGGTCGCGAGAGTTTCTCCGGTAAAAAGCGCGCCGCTCGACTTCCCGATACTGGCATAAACAATATCCGGATTCGAAGGCGCCATCCCAAGTCTCATTTTGCCTTTGAACGTGGCCGGGGCCCCGGGACCAAGATTCATTTTTGTCCAGTTTGCGCCGCCATTTTCAGTTCGATAAAGTCCGTGTCCCGTACTTCCCATCCCTCCGCACGCGAGAAATACCGTATTGGTATCCACTGAATTTATGGCCAAATCCGTTGCCATAGGGACGTCAAAAACCCGTCCCCACGTCTGTCCGCCATCGTTCGATTTAAATGTGCCCTCTGTGGTCGCCGCCCAAACTGTTTTTGAGAGCAGCGGATTGATCCGCAGCATTTGCACACCGCGTCTTTGGTTAAGCGTCCAGTCCAAACTTTTTTCCCAGGTCAGGCCGCCATTTTCGGTTTTGAGGATGCCAATACCATAGCTCCCACGAGTGGTGCGGTCGCCTATGATGCCCGGGAACGTATCGTCGCTGCCATAGACTTCACCGGTCCCGATATAAATCGTATTCGAATCATCCGGAGCAATGGCAATGGAGCTGACTCCCACAACCGCAAAGCCGGTTCGAATGCGCTGCCAGGCGTTTTCGCCGACGCCGCCGCAATAACTTCGCCATAAACCGCCGCTGGCTGAACCGGCATAAATCGTATTTGGATTTTGCGGATTCAGCGCAATGGCTAACGTCCGGCCGCCGATATTTTGCGGGCCGATAGGTTCCCAGGTTTCCGCATCGAAGTTGTGTGTTGCTGTTTTCGGTAGGCGCTTCTGCATAAAATCAAATGAAGCAACGAAACCCGTTTTAGGGATAGCCTTATTCGGATAGGCCCGGATGGTGTTCATTAAATCCAGTGCTTGGCGGGCTTCGGAAAACAGCGCTTTCTTTTCTGGCTTTCGTAAATTTATCTCTGAGGAAAGAATCCAGAATAATGTGAAGATGAAAATAATAAGACTTGATAAGGAAAGCGCTCTCATGATTTCACCCTTTTCTAATATAACTAACCTTACTTTCAATCTTCAGAACTGAGTTTGGACGGCGCATTGAATGGATTTACTATTTTCAATTTTCCTTTAACTTCTAACCCATCTTGCATATCCTATACCATTTCTTATTTTTGTCAGAA
>JBHHWX010000036.1:0-20804 GCA_046756745.1 bacterium
CATGATCTTTTTCATTGCTTACTGCCTACTGCTTATTGCCTACTCTACTCAAACCACTAAAATAAATAAATTTTACAACATCGACAATCTTTTGTCGATAATTTTTTCTAAGCGCCTAAGCGCTTAATCAACAGAGTCATATTACCGGACAATTTCAAATGCGGCCGAGGTTTTCTTTTTCTTGCCAGACACCCGGTCTGCAACTTCCACTTCCAATTCGTAGTTCCCCGGTTTGTAATGTGCGATGGAAACCCCAAAATTCTCTTTTGACGTCATGCTGTGAGAACTAAATTCAAATGTTGTGGCAACGAGCTCTTGCCGCGAAAACTTTTTGCCTTTTTTCTTTAATCGAATAATCCGGGAATCTACCGTAAATTTTCCGATGCCATCTTTTCCTAACTGTAAATGATAGACTTCGAAATAGACTTTGAGCAGATCTTGCTGCCAAATTCGACGAGTCGGAATCAATGGAAACGGGAGCAGCCGGCTATCAAAACTATCCGGGGGGGCGACCCCTAAGACCAAATCACTGACTTCGAGTTTTTTAGGATCCGGTTTAAGGGTTTCTACTTTATCAAAGAAGACTTGTCCTATTTTTAGTGGGTCCTTGTAATCGTATTTTTGTGCGCCGGCAGTCGTTCTGATTGATTCGGCGGCGATGGTAAAGTGTGTGTGCTCCTTTTTGTGTGGAAGTATAAAGATGGCAGTGTTATCCAGATTCCCGATGGGTTTTGCAAAATACCTTTCCGGATTATCCAAATCCGCATCACGAACGAGCATTGTATAACGCAGATCATATTCCGGCTGTAAATTTTCATCAAGGACATTCAACGGATTTTGCGTCAGCGACTGCGGTGGAAAGGCAAAAGCGATAAACATCAACTGGGGTCGATTCTTTTCATCGAGAAATCGAGCGCGGTTGGCGACAAGTTCAATAGGGGTACGAATTTTTTCACTGTCATACTGATCCTCCGGAGCATAACGGCGTATAGGATTGTTTTCATCCAGAATTTTAAATTTTTGTCGTACCAGTTTCCCTGTCCGTTTATTGACGAATGCCCCGGAATCTCGTTCCAATTCCAGCTCCATCTCATCTCTCCTGCTCGCAAAGGAGAGATCAAAGCTACTCAAACGACTGTAATACATCAATTCAATAACAGCGCCCGGGATAATATTGGCTGTATATCTCGTCGAGCGAAAAGCCCGGTCAGGGATGAACTCCTCGATGCTGCTCCTGAGACCAAAAGAGCCAATCCCGCCTCTGTTTCCGAAAATATAAATAACAGGTTCGTTAGTTCCCAATCGCCGATATGACCATACTTCGCATTCGGGATAATAAAGCACATCTTGAATGCCACGTCTAAACTCTCCAATCATGTTACCGGGAATACCGAAAAATCCTGCTACAGTATAAATCTCAGCAGGATCATTGCCGAGTGAAACCACCTGCGACCGGTCCGGCGCTCCGTATTTCACGTAAATGACGCCCCGGTCGTCTGTCCCATAAATCGTGTTTGCAGCGTTCTGAAAGTTCTTTTTTGCATAAGCGATTCGCTCCCAATGCTCGGTTAAACGTTCGTTTAAAACCGTTGTCGGCGTCGGATCGCGTTCTATCCAAAATGTCTTGAGTGCGGTCATCACGCGCGGGCGTTTCTTGTCAGCGTCTTTCTTCCACTTTTCATACACTGTTTTTTCGAGTATCGGCGAGATCTGTTCAATTTCTTCCATGATTTCTTTTCGATACGTTTTCAAAACATCTTGAGCCAAACCCCAAAGATACATCTCACATGCTTTTTCATAATAAATCAAAGCTTGTTTCGAAGCGACCAATTCTATAAATGCAAAGGCTATTCTGGGGTCTGATTTTTTTTGCAGTTGCAGAGCTTCGTAACCATCGAGCCACTCTTTGATCGCTTCCTGCCATTTACCTTTCCCTAACTTCGCGAGTCCGTCCTCGTAGTAATCGCGTAACTCTGCCGGAGAGGCGCTCGTTGACACGAGAGGCTTCGGCGGTTGATAATCTATTGGCAGGAGGTCTCCAATGCGCTCCCAAGCCCAGTAGCCATAAATCTGAACACTCAACGGCTCTAAAATATGGCCCGACACATCAACCAGGACATCCACGCGTTTGAGCATAATCCAGGATTTCTGCGATTGCGGTTCCTGTGCGACAAAGATGCGCTCGGGACGGGCATTCCGCAGCCTCAAATCGTTGGCAACGCGAAAATCAATATACGCCTCTTCCTCCATCTCATTTTTATAGATTACCTCTAACATATTATTGAAATTGAGAAATCTTTCATTTGGGAGTTTCCCTGAGGAAAATAAATCATGTCTTTTTATATGTGCGCGGTGTGGACTGAATTTATCTGCGTAGATATCCGGCACCAGCTCGGCGACGAACCCTTCGCGTTGATGCTGGTTTGAGTATAACGATGTTAGAAAATGTCGCAGAGAGCCTTGGTAGGTCTTCAAACGAATCTTTTGCCATTGTTTACTTTCCTTGGCATCTTTCGGGATCCGTTCTTCAAACCTAGCTTGTCCTAAATACCTGACCTCCGAGCCTTGGGCTTCGAATTTTTCAAGAACAAAGTAAAGATCATAACCCGTCGCATGATTTTCGATCCTGAGTGGGGCCGATGCCTCGGCCTTGAAAACCGGTGTTTTAGAGTCTTTCTTAAAACTCAAGACTTCGCGATTCAGTATCCGGCAGTGTTCTGAATTTTTGGAAGTCCCGAGAAATAATTTCGTAAATTTCTCAAAATTCTTTTTCCACTTCTTATCTTCTTTCGCAGAAACCTCCAGCTCCGGGCCCGAAAGCGCTTTCGGCAGGAGTTGGAAATTCATTTCCTTTTGAGGTAACTTCACCAATTCCAGTTTGAATTTCTGCACTTCATAGCCAATCATCGAGGCAATGAGCTCATACCGACCGGGAGGCACGCCCCGGATCTCATATCGCCCCTGGTCATTCGTAGCAGAGCCGAGCGTGGAGTTTGAAATGAACACATTAACGTTGGTGAGCGGCTGGCCGGTCGTCGCATCCAAGACACGTCCGGTAATGGTGACCTTTAAACCGGACTGGCCCAAAACAGTGTGAGCGACGAGGACCAAAAGAGCGAATGCCGAAAGACGCATAAAGGGCTTTCGCATAGTTTACGACTCCGTTTGAAGAGCGGTCAATGAAGATAGATCGGTTTCTTATTCAATTAACTTTTTTCAATCATCGATTAAATTTGTCATCGGCCGAATGGCTATCAAGAATTAAAAATATAGCCTATTTCGAGAACACTTGCAAACTATTTTGGAATAAATCGTCCCTTGACTAAAGTAGTTGATTTCAACGATTCATTTCAGTATTATAAATTTGTTCGACACACTTACGGATTGTATAAGGAAACTAAGATGGAGAAAAAACATATCAACAGCTTTCAGAGTCAAACACGTCTCGATGTGGGGAGCCATTCTTATGAAATCTTTAGATTGAGCGCGCTCGAGAGCGCCGGGGTGAATAACCTTTCCCGCCTGCCGTTTTCCATGAAAATTCTGCTGGAGAATTTGCTGCGAAAAGAAGACAACGCCCTTGTTAAAAAAGAGGATATCGAAGCTGTAGCAAATTGGGATCCGGCTCAAAAATCCGACAAAGAGATCGCCTTTAGGCCGTCACGAGTCCTCATGCAGGATTTTACAGGCGTCCCGGCCGTGGTCGATTTAGCTGCCATGCGCGAGGGGATTAAAGCGCTCGGCGGCGACCCCAAGAGAATCAACCCCCAAGTGCCGGTGGATTTGGTGATCGATCATTCCATTCAAGTAGACCGGTTTGGCAACGGCGAAGCGATCCGGTTTAACACCGACCGCGAATACGCGAGAAACCGGGAACGTTATGCCTTTCTGCGCTGGGGACAGCACTCTTTTCAAAACTTCCGCGTGGTGCCGCCCGAAACCGGTATCTGTCATCAAGTTAATCTGGAATATCTCGGACAAGTCGTCTTTCGCTCTGAAGAAAACGGAAAAACGCTCGCTTACCCGGATACCCTGGTCGGAACCGATTCCCACACAACCATGATCAACGGCTTGGGCATCGTCGGCTGGGGTGTTGGCGGTATCGAGGCCGAGGCCGCGATGCTGGGACAACCGATTTCCATGCTCATCCCGGAGGTCATCGGATTCAAGTTTGTGGGCGAGATTGCCGAAGGCGTCACGGCAACCGACCTGGTTCTCACGGTGACCCAAATGCTGCGGCAAAAAGGCGTGGTTGGCAAGTTCTTGGAATACTACGGTTCCGGTTTGAGCAGCCTGACGCTGGCGGACCGGGCGACTTTAGCGAACATGTCGCCGGAGTATGGCGCGACTATCGGCTTTTTCCCGGTGGACAACGAAACGCTTTCCTATTTGCGCTACACCGCGCGTGACGAACATCTCATTCAACTCGTTGAAGCGTATACCAAGGAGCAGGGGCTGTTCCGCAGCGACGACACACCGGACCCGGTTTTTAGCGATACGCTGGAATTGGACCTCGCAACTATCGAACCGAGCATCGCCGGACCCAAACGACCGCAAGATCGCATTCGGCTCTCGGAATCCAAAATCGCCTTTCAAAACGCGTTGCCAAATCTCAAATTAGCTGAAACAAAAGCAAGCGTCACGGTTGGCCAAAACGGCGGTGAAATGGAGCTGCATAACGGCTCTGTGGTAATCGCCGCGATTACCAGTTGCACCAATACCTCGAACCCTTCGGTGATGCTTGGCGCGGGGCTGTTGGCTAAAAAAGCCGTGGAACGGGGGTTAACAATCCAACCCTGGGTCAAAACCAGTCTGGCGCCCGGCTCAAAAGTTGTGACCGACTATCTCCAGGAGGCCGGTCTGATCTCGTATCTGGAGCAGCTCGATTTCGATGTTGTCGGTTACGGCTGTACCACCTGTATCGGCAACAGCGGTCCGCTTTCACCGGAAATCGCCGCTGGCATTCAAGAGGGAAAGCTGGTCGCAGTTGCGGTTCTGAGCGGAAACCGTAATTTCGAGGGACGCATCAGCCCGCATGTACGCGCGAACTACCTGGCGTCCCCGCCGTTAGTAGTGGCTTATGCGCTTGCCGGGCGCATGGATATCGACCTGTACAACGAGCCTTTGGGTCATGACAAAAATAACCAGCCGGTTTATTTGCGCGATCTCTGGCCAAGCTTATCAGAGATTCAAGAAACCGTGCGTTCCTCTGTTAAAGTCGAAATGTATAAGAAAGAATACGCCGAAGTCTTTACCGGCGACGAGCGTTGGCGCGCCTTTGAAATTCCCGAAGGCGATCTTTACGATTGGGATTCGGAATCTACTTACGTCAAGAATCCTCCGTTTTTCGAAGACATGCCGCTGGAACCCGAACCGCCGCACGATATCCAAAACGCCCGGGTCTTAGTGATGCTGGGACATACGGTGACCACAGATCATATTTCTCCAGCCGGCGCTATCCCGGTCAATAGTCCGGCCGGTCAGTACTTATTCGATAAGGGCATCGAGCAGAAAGATTTCAACTCCTTCGGTGCGCGCCGTGGAAATCACGAAATCATGATGCGCGGCACGTTCGGGAACATCCGGCTGCGGAACCTGTTAGCGCCCGATACCGAAGGCAATTGGACGCTGCATTTGCCGCAGAAAAAACTCACTTCGATATACTCAGCCGCCATGCAGTACAAAGACGAAGGGGCGCCTTTGATCGTTTTGGCTGGAAAAGAGTACGGTACCGGGTCCTCGCGGGATTGGGCCGCGAAAGGCACGCGGCTTTTAGGCGTCAGGGCCGTGATTGCCGAAAGCTTCGAGCGTATTCATCGCAGCAATTTGCTCGGCATGGGTGTTTTGCCTTTGCAGTTCAAATCAGGAGAGTCCCGGGAATCGCTTGGATTGACCGGCTTTGAGAGCTTCAACATTTCCGGTATCGCGGATGACCTGCGTCCTGGCAAAGAACTCATGGTGACGGCAAAGACAGACTCAGGCGCGGAAAAGTCGTTCACCGTGGTAACACGCGTGGACACACCGGAGGAGTTAAATTACTACAAACATGGCGGGATTTTGCAGTATGTTTTGAGGCAGTTGTTGTAATTGTTAAGTGAATGATGGGGTCTGAAATGACAACCAAATCGGAGATCCGTTCGTTCTTAAATATCCACGTTCGATGAGGATTTAGACCCACAGGATGAGCACCCCAAGATAATCCCCATCGGAATTTATCCATCAGGGATTATATTCTCTTTTGAGATTTACATAGTTCTTCGTGACTTTAGGTGTCTTTAAGTTGGAAACAAAAGAAGGGAGTGAATAAAGTTGGAAAGAGTCTTCTTCTTAATCGGATCGGTTTCGGGGTTTCTCGGAGTCGCTCTGGGTGCATTCGGCGCCCACGCATTAAAATCCCGCCTCTCGAGTGACATGTTCGATATTTTCGAGGTTGGCGTGCGTTACCAGATGTATCATGCCCTGGCGTTATTGGCCGCTGCCTGGGCTTGCAGCCGCTGGCCGGGACAATTGACCACACTGAGTGGATGGATGTTTCTCGCCGGCACGGTTATCTTTTCCGGCAGCTTGTACATTCTCAGCACGACCGGCATTCGCTGGTTGGGCGCGATCACACCCATCGGCGGCCTGGCGTTTCTCGCCGGTTGGGGATGCTTGGTCATTGCAGTCTTAAGGAGTTAACATGCCGGACCCCTGTATCGTGAAGATCAAGAAATTAACCGCAGATGCGCACATCCCGCAATACGCGCACTTTGGCGATTCTGGCGCCGACCTGTATTCCACCATCGATTTCACCCTCCAGCCCATGCAGCGTGAGGCCATCCCGACAGGACTCGCCGCAGAGGTTCCCGAAGGGTTCGAGATGCAAGTCCGTCCCAAAAGCGGTTTGGCGATAAACGGCGGACTGACCGTTTTGAACACGCCCGGCACCATCGACTTTGGCTATCGAGGTGAGATCAAAGTGATTCTGATCAACTTGAGCTCCGAGCCGTACGAAATTAAGAAGGGCCAAAAGATCGCGCAGTTGGTGGTGGCGCCGGTTGCGTATGCGAGGTTCGACGAGGTGGCTGAATTATCTGAAACCAAAAGAGGCGCCGGCGGTTTCGGATCCACTGGGTTGAATAAATAAACATTTTGTGTTATATTTCAATTACGATCAGTCGTAAAGCTCGTCTACGAATTGGATCAATTACATCGTCATTTGTGAGGTAAACTATGGTTGAAGTTACTTGACAACTTTCACCTCCGCTGTCTGAGTCAATCAGGGAGATTGCCGATAAGCAATTTGAAGGAAACCTGACATTGGTTCTAAATGAGGCACTTGAACTCTATTTAGATACTCATACAAGGAAGCGCGAGCAACTAAAGAAGGTGGTGCAACAAATTTGGCAGGAGGTTGAAGCGCGAGGAGGTTTTGATGAGAAGGATTTGGAACGACGCATACGAGAGTATCGACGCTTAAAACACTCGAAATCCTATTTCAGAAAAACTAAATGTATGCAAAGACCCAAGTGATAATATTTTTCTCGAAACTGCTACGGCTGGAAATGCTAAATATTTGGTAACAAAAAATATCAAACATTTTCCATTTAAGCTCTATCAAGATGTTGAAATCGTGCGAGTTTCCAAGTTTCTCTCTCACTTGGAAAAGACAATGTTGAGCAAGTAAAGAAACAGGTAAAGTAATTCTTCGTTTGGTATTCTCTCAATTTCCCACATTATTTTATTTTCAATAATCGGAGGGAATCATGCGCAAACTAATATTTCTCATTGTGTTGTTGGGACTTTTCATTTTTATTGCTTGTTCCA
Source organism: bacterium (assembly GCA_046756745.1). Classification (GTDB taxonomy): domain Bacteria; phylum Zhuqueibacterota; class Zhuqueibacteria; order Oceanimicrobiales; family Oceanimicrobiaceae; genus JBHHWX01. The sequence goes on from JBHHWX010000036.1 coordinate 7,807, forward strand.
GTCCACAGCCGGATTTACTTTCTGGTAAGATCATCGACCTGACTTATTCGTTTGATGAAACCACGGTTTATTGGCCCACTGCCGAAGGCTTCCGATTAGAAATCGCATTTAAAGGAGAGACGGAGCAGGGCTATTATTATACCGCAAACAAGTTCAGCACCGCTGAGCATGGCGGCACCCATATTGACGCGCCGATTCATTTTTATCGAGACCGCACCACCCTGGATGCCATTCCATTGGAGCGGCTTTTAGGCCCGGCTGTGGTCATCGATGTTTCGGAAAAGTGCGCCTCCAATCCGGACTATCGAGTCCAAACCGAAGATTTCACAGCCTGGGAACAGAAACACGGTCAACGTCTCGATGACGTCATCGTACTGCTCAGAACCGGGTTCGGCACGTACTGGCCGGACAAGGTGAAGTATATGGGCACGGACGAACGCGGTCCCGGGGCCGTACCGAAGCTGCATTTCCCGGGCCTCCATCACGATGCGGCGAAATGGCTGGTACAAAACCGCGCGATCAAAGCCATCGGACTGGACACCCCGAGTATCGATTACGGCCAATCGACGCTTTTCGAAAGCCATGTGACTTTGTATGAACAGAATATCCCGGCTTTTGAAAACGTCGCCAATCTCGACCAGCTCCCGGACAAAGATTTTACCGTGATCGCTTTGCCCATGAAGATCAAAGGCGGCAGCGGCGGGCCGTTAAGAATTATTGCGGTGGTACCTGATTCAAAAATCTCAACATAGAGATGAAAATACATAAGCTCTAAGCCCCGTCCACGGGGCGTTGTAATCACTTGTTTTTACGAAGCGTCAAACGCACCCGGGGACGGGTGCTTGAGCATTTTAGAGAGTTTTCGTTCAAGCACTAAGTTTTGGTGATTCAAAAATCTCAACATAGACATGAAAATACTTAAATTCGGCGGTTCATCTCTCAGCACGCCTGAGCGCGTCACAAACGCTATCCAGCTTATGATCCATTCGCACCGCACTAAGGGGCACATCGCCGTCGTGGTGTCAGCTCTGGGGGAAGTAACCGATCAGCTTGTTGAGGTAAGCAATGCTGCTTCGAAAGGACAAAGGCGTTATTATAAATTGTTTGAAGAAATTGTTTCAACACATGTCGAATTTACACAGTCCTTAAAAAATCAAGATCAAGTTTTGCCAATACTCAATGAGCGCCTGGATGAGTTGAAAGATCTATTGCATGGGGTCTTTTTGATCCAGGAACTTTCGCCCAGAACTCTTGATTTTATCATGAGTTTTGGCGAGCTTCTTTCCGCGTTCATTATTTGCGAAAGTTTGAAGGAGAACGGGCTTGATGCGGTATTTCTGGATACTCGCGGTTTAATTATAACCGATGAAACCTTTGGCGCTGCGCGAGTAAATTTTGAAATGAGTAACCGAAATATCCGTCGTTATTTCAAATCGCATACTGGATTGCAGGTTATGACTGGCTTTATCGCTTCTACGGAAAACAATGAAACAAGCACTTTAGGTCGAGGCGGATCCGATTATACTGCGGCAATTGTTGCAGCAGCGCTCGATGCCTTTGAGATTGAAATTTGGACAGATGTCGATGGGGTGATGACCGCTGATCCTAGAAATGTGCCCAAAGCATTTTCTATAGAGAGTATGTCCTACGAAGAAGCGATGGAGATGTCGTATTTTGGCGCCAAAGTGATCCACCCTCCTACCATGCAACCTGCTTTAGACAAGAACATTCCAATTAGAATCAGGAACAGCTTCAACCCGGATTTTAAAGGAACGGTCATCAGCAAGCACTCTGCTCCAACGGACTATGTGATAAAAGGAATCACCTCTATCCCGGAGATTTCACTTTTACGTCTGCAAGGAAGCGGTTTGGTAGGTGTGGCGGGAACGGCAATGCGCTTGTTTGGCGCTCTGGCCCGCAAGGAGATCAACATCATTCTTATCACACAAGCATCATCTGAACATTCCATCTGTTTTGCAGTGGATACCCGCGTTGTAACCAAAGCAAAAATTGCTATTGAAGAGGAATTTTCCTTAGAAATTCAAGCTCATCAAATTGATAGCCCGATTGTTGAACATGGTCTATCCGTGATAGCGGTAGTGGGGGAAAACATGCGTCAAACGCCTGGCATTTCTGGCAGGCTATTTCAAGCATTGGGCATGAACGGCATTAATGTCGTGACAATTGCCCAGGGCTCGTCGGAATTAAACATCTCTGTTGTGATTCCTCAACAGGATGAGTCTAAAGCGGTGAACGTGGTTCATGAAGCTTTCTTTTTATCTGATACCCGGTCACTCAATCTTTTCATCGTGGGAACCGGTCTCATTGGTGGCACGCTCCTGCAGCAGATACAAGAACACACCCGGTTTCTCTTAGAAGAAAAATCTCTCGAAATCAACGTTGTTGCCCTGGCGAATAGTCGGAAAGTGATTTTTAACGCTCTCGGTTTGGATCTCGAGAATTGGCGAAGCGCTTTGGAGCATGCTGAAGATAGCATGGATATTTCTGTATTTGTCGAAAAGATGAAGTCGCTGAATTTACCGAACAGTATTTTTATAGATTGCACATTTAGTGAAAAAATCGTGAGCCGTTATGCCGAAATCCTGAAGGCCAACATTTCAATTGTTACTCCTAACAAGAAAGCGACTTCCGGGAAATACGCTCTTTACCGGGAATTAAAACAAGCGGCCGCAAGAAGCGGGGCGAGATTCTTGCACGAAACCAATGTTGGGGCCGGGTTGCCAGTAATCGGCACTCTGTATGATCTTATGAATAGTGGAGATAATATCATAAAAATTGAAGCTGTTCTTTCCGGGACTTTAAGCTACATCTTCAATTCTTTTACTGCAGAAAAAACCTTTAGCGAGGTCGTGCGGGAGGCCATGCAGAAGGGTTTTACGGAACCCGATCCCCGCGATGATCTCACTGGCATGGATGTCGCCCGCAAATTGTTGATTCTTGCCCGTGAAACAGGACTCGCTATCGAGTTAGAGGATATTCATCTCGAAAATCTTGTGCCGGAGGAGTGTCAACAAGCTGCGACGGTTGAGGAATTTTTTACCAAACTCAGCGAGTCTGACGCCGAATTTGAAGCCCGTCGAAAAACAGCCGAGCGAGAAGGAAAGGTGCTGCGTTATATCGCCACACTGGAAAATGCCAAGGCCTGGATTAAACTTGTTTCAGTGGACAAACAACATACGTTTTACGATTTGTCCGGCAGTGATAATGTCATCGCGTTTACCACGGACCGTTATTTGGACCGTCCTTTGGTTATCAAGGGACCGGGCGCCGGAGCGGATGTCACGGCTGCAGGTGTTTTCGCGGACACAATTCGTATCTCCAGCTAACCAGCGTGACAAATCTAAAACCAGAAGGTCTCCGTAATCAAAAGTTGCAAAAAAACTAAATCCGGCTGGTGACATGCCCGCTGTCAATGGCACCTGCTGCCTCACCCCGTCAGGCAACCCTCTTCAAACATCGCATGTCTTAAGAATCGGAACTCGAGTTTATTATCAAGAAAAAACGGAAAACTTATTTGACCCGGGCATTTTTTAGTTCGAAGAGCAGCAAAAAACCGACACAATCTGCACATTCGAAAACGGATTCCCAACTCGTTCTTCGATGTCAAAACAACGAACGCAAAGCACAACGTGAGCTTTACGAGCTTTATAAAGACTGGGTCTTCAACGTTGCGTACCGTATGGCGAACAACCGCCAAGAAGCAGAGGATATCAGTCAGGTGGTTTTTATGCGCGTGTTTAAAAATCTCAGCTCATTTCGCGGCGACGCAGCTTTATCGTCGTGGATTTATCGAATCGCGGTCAATGTTTGTATCAATCATTTTCGTAAAACACAAAAACGCAGCCAGCATACAGCGCTTCAAGATACGGATTTAAAAGACATGAAATCCATAGAGCCTCCGTTTAATTTGAAACCATATCTTGAAAAAGCCATTCGAGACTTGCCCGAAGGCTATCGCATGGTTTTTGTTTTACACGATATCGAAGGCTACAACCACAAAGAAATCGGGAACCTAATGAAGATTTCCGACGGCACCTCGAAATCGCAGCTTCACAAGGCGAGAAAAGAATTAAAGCAGACACTCGAGCCCTATTTGATAATACATCATAAAATGAACAGGTGATTCAAAATGGATTGCATCACTTTTGAAAAAAAGATTCCAGATTATCTGGAGCAGAACCTGGCCGATTTAGAACGACGCGCGTTCCAAGAACACAATCGCGCTTGCTCAAAATGCGCTGCTGATCTCGAGGCTTTTGAAACGATCGCGTCGGAAGCATCATCCTTCGAGAAGCTCCACGCTTCGGAAACTTTGTGGGAGAACATCGAGGCCCAACTTGACGCCCCTCCCCTACCCTTTTTAAATAAAATTCTGAGGACGCCCGGAGAACTGAAAGAAAAGTTTTTTCGGATCCCTGCTCCGGTATTTCAATTAGCTGCAGTGAGCGCTGTTTTGATCGCCGGAATTTTTATCGGAAGACATTTTTTCCCCACGGCTCAAAAAGATTTCGCGCAGCAGACCCAGCAGCAAAGTGACGTCCGGCTTATCGCGCGTCGCGCGGATAGTTTCGTCGAAAAATCGAAAGTCCTGTTTCTCGGAATCGTCAACGCTGACGTGACGCATATTAAAGATTCCGATTGGAATTCGGAAAAAAGGATGGCTCAAAATCTTGTCAAGCAGGCTGCCGTTCTGAAAGATGAATTGTCGAGCATCCGCCAGGAGCGGCTCAAGCTGTTAATCGAAGAGTTGGAATTGATTCTCCTCGAAATCTCCCATATCGAAGAGGAGTATGACGCGGAAAACATCGAGCTGATCAAAAGCGGTATCGATCAAAAAGGGCTTCTCCTGAAGATCACTCTTCACGACTTGAGCGAAGAAAAGCTCTCGTCGGAGAAAGCACTACAAAAGCAGATACTTTAGTTTTTGTTTACTGGAAATGGAGTGTTATAAAATGTATAGAATAAGAAAATCTTGTTTATTTATTGTCCTGACCTGCTTTGGTTTCCTGCAAAGTCGTCCGGTTGCCATTCGTGCCGGAACGCCTGCGATGAACTCGGTCTTTTCGGTTTTAGAGATGCAATCGGATCCGGCTTATCACGCCTATAAGAAGGGTAAAGACCTGGTGTACAGCGACAAATACGGCGAGGCTGTCAAAGCATTCCGGTCTATTCTGGAAAAGTATTCAAAGAGCAAATATATTGACGACGCCCACTTTTGGATAGCGTATAGCCTCGAAAAACAAGGGAAAGAAAAGCAAGCCTTCGACACTTATAAAATGGTCGCCGAGACCTACTCGCAGGGCGAATGGGCGAACGACGCGCGCGTCAACCTGACGAAGTTGGCGAAAAGGTTATACCAGCAAGGCCACAGTGAATATAAAATATACCTGCAGGAAAGCGGCGAGGATCCGGATGAAGATGTAAAAATTGCGGCGCTGACCGCCCTGGGACAACTCGACAGCGAAGAGGCGATGCCGGTGCTTTTAGACGTCCTCAAGTCACCGAAGAGCAGTAGGAAAGTGAAGGAAAAGGCGGTGTTCGCGATCAGCCAGATCGGTGGCGCGAAAGCCCGGGAAGCGCTCAAGGACCTGGCGAAAACCGACCCGGATGAACGCGTGCAGGAAAAAGCGGTCTTTTGGCTGGGCCAGCAAGCCGGTGAAGAAAGTCTGGAATTTCTGCTGGAGGTATACAATTCAACCAACAGCCGCAAAGTGCGGGAAAAGTGCATTTTTTCTATCAGTCAGATCGGCGGTCAACGGGCCATTAAAATTTTAAAAGAGATCGTCTTAAAAGAGATCGCCAAACCGAACGGCGACACGCATGCCCAGGAAAAGGGCGTGTTCTGGATCAGTCAATCTGGCGGGTCCGAGAGTATCGATACTTTGCTGGATATTTTTCAGGTGGCGAAAGATCGCAAGGTTCGGGAAAAAATAGTCTTCGCGATCAGCCAGGCAGGCGGGAGTCGCGCCGTGCAGATTTTAGAACAGTTTGCCAAAGACGACTCCGACCCGGACGTTCAGGAGAAGGCCATCTTCTGGATTGGCCAGCAAGGCAGCGAACAGAGCTTAAACACGCTTTTAAAGATATTCGAGGTTACCAAAAACGACAAGGCGAAAGAGAAAATCGTTTTCTCTATCAGCCAGATCGGCGGAGAACGCGCCACGGCGATTTTGGAGCAATTCGCCAAGGACGATTCGGACGAACGCATTCAAGAAAAGGCGATTTTTTGGATCGGCCAGCAAGGTGGGGCCAAAAGCCTGGAGCCTTTGTTAGGGATTTTCAAAGTGACGCAAAACAGCACGGCCAAAGAGAAGGTTGTTTTCGCTATCAGCCAGATCGGCGGATCGCGCGCCCTGTCCATTCTGGAAGGATTTGCCAAAGACGATTCCGATCCGAAGGTGCAGGAAAAAGCCATTTTCTGGATCGGACAACAAAGCGGCCAGGAAACAGTCAACAAGCTGATCGCCATTTACAAAACCACTTCGAATCTGAGTGCGAAAAAGAAAGTGTTGTTTTCTCTCGGTCAAGCGGTCTCCAGCAACTCGGTCGATTTCCTCATCGAGGTGGCCAAAAGCGACGAAGACCTCGAACTCAGGAAAAAGGCTGTCTTTTGGTTGGGTCAAACCAACGATCCGAGAGCACGTGCGGCCTTGTTAGAAATCATCAATCAATAGTGTTTAACGGAGTTTTTTAGCAATGAAGATTCAAATGAATTTCTTGCTGTCAGCGATTCTCTCGCTGTTGTTATTCACCACACCGGGACGAACCCAAGAAACGCGGGTTCCGAGTTTTTTTAAACGTATCGAACGGCCTTCGTTGACCCTGAAAGAACAGATCAACGAAGCGCAACGACGTAATCGGATGTCGGAGAAGGCGAAACGATTTTGGTTCGGCTATCGATTCGACCTGCGCGATGGTATCGAGTTCAACCATTTTTACATCCACGATAACGGCGGCATCTCCATCACCAGAGGTGAAGGCGGGTTTTTCATCTACGAAGATGCGGACCTGGAAACGTACGTTCAACAGGCTCTGAGCGAATTGGGGGACGAGAAAGCCAAAGCGCTTTTGAAGAAAAAGAAACGGGAATTTCTTGAATATGCGAAGCTCAACTGGGGCCTCTTTTTCCTTCTTGACGCCGAATCGTTGCGGGTTAAAGAAGTCAAGCTTTTACACTTCAAGCGAAAGCGACTCTTCGAAGATTATCCTGTCTACTGGGCGGGGTCTATGCCGGTGCCGTAGGCTACTTCTCCTGGGCCGGAAACATGGATAAAAACGCCAGCTTAAATTACCTTGCAGAGCTAGTGAAGAACGACCGTGCCAGCGCAGTGGTGATCAGACCGGCTATTTTTGTGCTGAGCCTGCACGATCATCCTCAAGTCATTCCGCTTTTGACAGATCTGGCGGGTGGCGAGCGTTATGTTGATATCCGTAAAAGCGCCGCTTTTTGGTTAGGACAAATTCCCCTGGAAGCGAGCTTCGAAGCTCTGGTGCGGTTGTTCGAGAAAGAGCGAAACCGGGAAATGAAACAAAAGCTGGTGTTTTCAATCGGACAGCACAAGAGCGAAAAAGTGATCGACCGGCTCGCCAAAATTGCCCGTGAAGAAAATGACTTCAAAGTGCGCGAAAAAGCCGTGTTCTGGTTGGGACAGATCGAGGGTGAAGAAAGCCTGAATGTACTGCTCGACCTCCTGAAAAAATCAGAAGATACCGAGCTCAAAGAGAAGATCGTCTTTTCCGTCAGCCAGCATGATAGTAAGCGTGCGACAAATGTACTGATTGAGATCGCTGAAAGCGACAAAAATCGCGATGTACGCAAGAAAGCGATCTTCTGGTTGGGACAGAAAGCCGGCCGCAAGACCTTACGGGCGCTGGGCAACATCGTGGAAAACGCCGACGAGACCGAGGTCAAAACCAAAGCCGTGTTCGCGATCAGTCAGCATCAGGATAAGGACCTGGCGTTTCAGATGCTGATGGATATCGCCAAACAAAATCCGAATCCGCGCGTAAGAAAAAAGGCCATCTTTTGGATGGGGCAAATGGGCGACGAACGCGCCGTTGATTTTTTTAAGGATATTCTAACGAATAATGATTGAGGGGCTGTCATGAAAAACACTATTTTTTACCCGACACTCTTTTTCGTACTTTTCACATCCTTCACTTTTCACCTCAATTCCGCCCGGGGATTCCAAAAGGCGGCGCAGGTCTCACAGAAAAAACAAGAAAAAAAAGCACCGAGCGCTCCGAAGAAGCCCGTGTCCGTAACCATCATCGACGACGATGAGGTCATCGAAATTTCCGGCGCTATGTTGGGACTGGAAGGTTTGCACGGCCTTGAAGGATTAGAGGGACTCGAAGGCTTGGAGGGTCTTGAGGGGCTCGAGGGATTGGAAGGCTTAGAAGGGCTCGCGGGCTTAGAGGGCCTGCAGGGGCTTGAAGGCTTAGAAATCAATCTATCCGGCTTGGAAGAAGGTTTACAAGGTCTCGAGGAAGGTTTGCAAGGCTTGGAAGAGGGGCTGCACGGCTTAGAAGGGTTGGAGCTTATCGGGCCGTTCTTCGAGCGCGATTTTGATGAAGATGATGAGTCCGGTCTGAAACTACAGAGTCTACGGGCCCTGGTCCGGATGGATGACCGAAAGGCTCTTCCGCTTCTGAAAGACATGATGCAGAAAGAAGAAAATCCCACGTTACGCAGAAGAATGGTGCGCTACATCGCCGAAATCGATTCGCCGGAAGCCATCGAACTACTCGGCCGGATCGCCAAACACGATTCCGATTTAAAAGTGAAGAAGCGGGCGATTTATTATCTCGGGCAATCCGGAGATAAACGAGCGATTAAGATTTTGAAGGAGATTTTAGGGGAGGACTAGGTCTCATTTAATTTGCAAATAGACCCCAATATTATTTGCCACGACAACTCCATAGAGGACATTGAGGAAACCCAGAGTAATATAGGCAGCCCTCTTATCGTGCTTTTTCGTTTTTGTGAGCGCCCAAAGAATGCCGCCGGTCACACCCGCTTTAAATAATACAGCCGCAGGTTTATTCCGCACAAACAAACGCGTAACCGGGTTTATTTCTTTTGCACCTTTTCCAAGGCTCGCAAATGTCGTGATCAAATCCAGTGAGTTGAGCACGACATAATTAATTGCCAATCCTGAAAAAAACCAATCCGTTTTGCTCTGACTCTTTTCAATGTTTGTCCTCTGCAAACGAAGATATTGAGAGATATCTTTATCTTGTGACAGGGATAGTTCAGGAAAAAATAACACCGGAAGAAGATAAAAGCAAGCACAAACAAAGCGGCAGATTCTCATTTTTCCGATTCCGTTTCTTCAAAACAACTCCTTGAATCAAATCGGAATCAAAATGAGAATTGTTAACTTTTATTTATCTATTTTGCAATTTTTTCAATTCATGATACGAAATTTTGAGACTCGACTTTTCTTTTGTCGTGAGCTCTTTTGAATAACCTCAACAGCGATTTGATAGTCGCCGGCGCTCAGCCCATCAAGCTTCAACGGCACGATTTTTTCGAAGTTCACTCGGTTGACCTGAAAATCGATTTTTCGTTCACCGACTTTCTTGAGTTTACCTTTTTTGTCGATTGCGTCTATTCGATATTGGAGACGGGCCGTAAAAGGAAAGATTCCTTCGGCGCCTGCTTGATAAAGCTCGACATAGACTCGGGCGTCATCGGAACGCCGGACAGGGTCTTTTATGAGGATCGGAAAGGGATACTTAAGCGATTCAAATTCAGGGGGATACTCAACCCCAATGATGATATCGCTGACTTCAAATTTTGTGCTGTCGTTATCCAGAGGTGGAATCTCGCCTAAGAAAACCGAACCGATGCCAATGACTTTTGCTGTATCCGGGATGTCAGATTGTTGAATTTCCGCTTTACGGGAACCGAGGAGTGTCTTCTCTGCAACCAGTGCATAATTTGAAATACTATCTTCATACGCTAAGTCGAAGACTGCGGTGTTCCCATTTTTAAGTGCAGGAAAGTCGATAAGACGTCTTTGCAGCCCCCATTCGCTGTTATAACCGATGAGCACATATCTCTGCTTAAATTTTGATTTTTTCGCCTGGCGGAAATAGGGCGTGAAATCCAAATCGTCATAATCGCGTGAAGTGGAAACGGCTGCCAAATACGCCTTAGGCTGACGCCTTTCATCGAGATAGCGAAACAGTTTATATTTTATTTGTAAAGGTTCCAACCCTTCGAGCGCGTCGGTTTTGTCACGCACAAGAAATTTGAACTTAGCTCGATCTTTATCCATGCTCCGGTAGCTGCTCAACTTACCCTTAAAGAAATCGTAATCCGGGGCTAAACGGCCGCCGGCGCGAGCATTGGCCCAGAGGGATTCCAACTCGCGATAGCGGTTGAGATAAAATTTGTCGATTCGCATCAATTCACTATAATACATGAATTGTAATACAGCGCCAGGCAGAACGCCGCGTGTGGTTTGGGTGCTGCTTCGGCTGAACGCGCGTTCCGGGATAAAATCCTCTAATCCGTCTCTTAAACCGTACATAGCAAAGCCGGATCTTTTTCCAAACAAGAAAATTGACGACTCTTTGGACGCCAGCCCGCGATACAGCCAAATCTCAAACTCAGGAAGAGTATTGTAGCGTTGAATTTCCTGACGCAGAGAAAAATCGTCGAACAGCCGCATAATTTCCATTTGGTCGGTACCGAGTTTCCCGGAGAAAGTCTCATCCGGTGAACCATATTTAACCAAAACCAATCCGCGATCATCTGAACTGTATTTTGTCCCCTTCTCATATGTGAATTTTTTTCGTGCGTAAGCGATGCGCTCCCAGTGCTCGATCAAACGCTCATTGACCTCGCTTGTCGGGATGGGATCTTTTCTGACCCAGAACTCTCTGATTTTGTGTCCGAGGATCGGATCCTTGCTTTCCAATAATTTAAACCAACCGGAGGCCGTTTTTTGATCGAGCAGAGGTGAAAGCCGATCAATCTCTTTTTTGATGACATTGCTAAACGGCGAAGAGTCGTATTGAGAAAATCCCCAAAAGTACATTGCGGTAGCATCCCGATAATACTCGCTGGCTTGTTTTTCTGTTGCCAATTCGATGTAGGCGATACCGATTCTCGGCTCTGAGCGGTTTTGTTCGTCAAGGGAATCCCGGGCAGCCGACCAGATTTGTAAAGCACGCTGCCAGTTTCCTCTGTCTCTCTGTTGAAGGCCGCGAGAGTAAGAATCCATCGATTGAGCCGTGAGTGCATTTAAACTCAATGCCCATACCGCTAAAAAAACCGTAAAAAATATATTTTTAATAATCGCTATTCTCCTTGACTTTCATAAACAAGATCAGCAACTTAGGTGTGATAAGTTGGCGGTTTCTGGTTAGAGCCGTAAATTGGTCATCTTCTTTGGCAGGAAGTTGTCAAAAGCTTAGAATAAGAAGCACGCCCGGCAGGATTCGAACCTGCGGCCTACGGATTAGAAGTCCGTTGCTCTATCCAACTGAGCTACGGGCGCATATTTGATTCGGCTCAAATCTAACTAAAACTCCTCTCTTAGTCAAGTTCTTTTTGAGGAGTAGCGTAATCAATCAGTTATGGGGGGGAAGGTAACACAGGCTTCCAGCCTGTAGGCATCTTGCAGGCAAGACGCCTGCCTTACACTGCCCGTAACTGACTGATTACGGAGTAGCTGGATGCGGCGGTCCCCAAATGTGATTTAACGACGCGACAGAATCAGTTAAATTATGTCAATGCTCCGAATTCCATAAAATTGACTCTACCTTTCCTGAGCCAGTGATATGCCGAATAAATAAACAGCCTACCTGCCGCATCGATGTACGTGCAGGCGGCCGCATCCATGTTGTATCTGAAATCGAACAGCTTGGATGAAAAGCGTTTGCTGGCCACGCGCGTGATGCGTACGCCGGGGTTGGATATCCCTCCGGTTTTTAGTTGCTGCGTAGCTGGCAGGTCCACTTGGAACAAGTCGGCTTCGTTATGCCGACTGAAGGTGGGCGTCCATTTGCCGCTGTTGTGCGTGCCGATTAGGAACAGTTTGCCGTCGTTCTGGCGCACACAACTGATCGATTGATAATCCCGGAATTCAGGTTTCAGGCTCTGCACGGCCTGAACCTCGCTTTGAAACCAAGTGGTTGTTCTCTGCTCGAAGCCGTCGTCGAATGTCTTCGCGCGCGACACATACAGGTCGAGGCGTCGTTTGTCGCTGCGACCACTTTCTTTCTTGTTGTTGTTGCGCCAAACTGCCAGTAAGAAATGGCCGTCGTCAAGCTGAGTCAAAGCAGTTGCATAGGCTTTCCCACCAGGAATGGATACCTCAAAAGGCAGTCGCACGGGATTTTCCGGGTCGCGAAAAGTGTAGAACACGACCTTCGAGTTCACTGCCCACTTTTGCCGTCGATTGACAAACTTCGGCCGGGCGCTGTAGATCGGCACGGACACAATATCGCCCATCACCCCAATGCCTCCTGCGTGCCACATCGTATTATCAATGTTGAGAGCTTTGACAATACGATCGTTATTAGACGGTTTGCCCTTTTTATCCAGATTGGAGTTCATACGTCCGGTTTGATCGCAGGAAGCCATCTTAATCACAAACAGATGTGACATGGGTGTGTGCGGATCCCCCCCAGAAACCAGCAGATAATGAGAATTTTGCAATCGGGCCATACCCTGAAAATGGTTATCGAATCCAAGCCAGTTGAAAATATGTGATGTATAACGCCGTCCGGGAATGTGCCGGTTTGCCCACGCCGATAAAGGCGTCCCCATTTTTTGAATATTCAGGAAAGTCCGAGTTGCCTGCTCAACGGTGAAAATCTGGAGACTTTCATGTGTTAAAGTGTTTTCTACAGAACTCATGACTCATTCCTTTATTAATAGTATTACCAATGATCTTTTGCATTGTTGTGCAAAATATTTTTCAAGCCACTGATTGACACGGATTAAACACTGATAAAAA
>JBHHWX010000037.1:0-20659 GCA_046756745.1 bacterium
GCTATGAGCCACGAATTTTTAATTCGGGGCGGGTCAGCCCGCTTCAACGAAAGATGTGGGTAACGATAAGACCTATGTCGGGGGTTCCATTTCGTAGCTGGGGGATTGATTCCCCTGCGAGCAGACGCTAAACCTAAAATCGTCCGAATGGGTCAGTGTGTTCTGGGTTTAAAAGTGATCGTTTTAAAACGAGGAAATTGAGGATATTTTGTGAGGATGTGCTTGGGCGGGTTGGGGTGCGTCTTTAACAGGTTATGTAAAATCAATAACTTCTGAGTTTTGTGAAACCCACACTCTTAAAGGAAAGGAGGAACACCGTGCAAAATAAAAAGATAAACTTGTTCGTTGGGTTGCTCTGTTTCGGATTCTCTGCTGTGATTGACACTGCAGCCAACCCTGAAAATATCGTTCACTCGGTAGCTTCCGCCCCATTATATCTGAAATTCGACGACAAACCCGAGGCACGCTCCTTGTTGGGAAAACGGCTCTACCCGATGCATTTTTCCAAGGAGCGGAAGGAGCAGCTCGAGGCCGATCGTGCGAAAGCCAGAACCGCATGGGAGCGCTCGCCGAATGATATTGAGAGAATTATCTGGTACGGGCGCCGAACCGCCTACCTCACATTCTACCGGGCTGCCATCGAAATTTACTCGCTCGGCTTGCAGAAATATCCGGATAACGCGAAACTCTTACGGCACCGCGGGCATCGTTATATATCCGTGCGTGAGTTCGACAACGCCATCGCCGATCTCGAAAAAGCCGCCAGGTTGACTCACGATAAAGAAGATGAAATCGAACCGGACGGCCAGCCGAATAAGGAAAACAAGCCTCGCAGTACATTAAAATCGAACATCTGGTATCACCTCGGTTTAGCCTATTACCTCAAGCGTGACTTTGAAAACGCGCTGGCAGCCTATCGCGAATGCATGAAATACTCCACCTGGAACGACGATATGCTTTGCGCAACCAGCGACTGGCTCTTCATGACCCTGCGCCGTTTGGGCCGGAACCAGGAAGCCGAAAAAGTTCTGGCGCCGATTGACGTGGAGATGGAAATCATCGAGAATAGTTCCTATCACAAGCGTCTTTTGATGTACAAGGGCCTCCTGCGGCCGGAAGATCTGCTGGATACTGAAACCGGCGACGCTCTGAATCTCGCAACCCAGGGATACGGCGTCGCGAATTGGTATTATTACAATGACAAAAAAGAGAAAGCCAGGAAAATATTTGAGAAAGTCGTCGCCGGAACGTATTGGCCGGCGTTCGGTTACATCGCGGCAGAAGCCGACCTGGCGGAAATGGAACAAAAGTGAGGAGGATCCAATGCGCAGCGTAAAGCGGACGCCACATATCTTTTTGTTATTTTGTTTGTTATCGACGATATTGTTTTCCGAAGCACAGGCACAGCCGACCATTTACATCGTTCGACACGCCGAAAAGCTGGCCAACTGGCCTGGCGGCGAGACCTCGGCTTTTCAGCCGTTGAGCGCCGAAGGCCTGGCCAGAGCGGAAGAATTGGTCGGTCGGTTCGAAGGAATCCACCTGAAGGCCATCTACAGCAGTTTGACAACGCGTACGCTCCACACAGCTTTTCCGTTGTCACAGAAACTCAGCCTGCCCATAACGGTTGCCAAAGCCTGCCAGGACACGTCGGCTATCAGCGCTTTTTTATCCGAGCTCAATGAGGCGTACGAGCAAGAAGATGCGGTGCTTCTCATTTCCCACTCCAACATTATCCCTTACATGCTCATGAAGGCAGGCTTGCCAAAAGGGTGCCATGATGAAATGGGGTTCACCACTTCTACGAGTCATTCCTGGATTGTGATTCAGGGCTACGATAACATCTGGAAGCTCGATTCGCGGCGGGATAAGGCATTGGAGTGCGGCGGAATCCGGAAGCTGAAATTCTGATTTTTTAGCAACCTTAACGCGGCAAGCCGCAGACTTTCAATCAAGATCAAATAGATACTGCCACGAATTTCCCAGCGCGGCTAAGCCGCGACCAAAGATTATTAGTACCATTACTATGGTAAATACTTGAGAAAAATTAGCCACTGATTCACACGGATTGAACACGGATAAAATGAATTTTAAAACATGATATGGAGATTTCTATTGTTCGTTTATTAAAAAAATCCGTGTTTAATCCGTGGCTAAAAAATTCTTAACGAGACCTATTTTATCCAAACAGATCGACTCTGTGTTTTCTCTGCATAAATCTGCGGCTACAATAATCTTTTGAACATGTATGTTAAAGCTGGGGATACCTCTACAGGGGAAAAATTCGAATTGCATATCAGGGGGAAGCAATGTCAGCGTAGGAACAACAATATGAAGTTGGAAAGACAGGAAGCGATATCAGTTTACGGTTATGGTTTTTCTGTTTCGCCGCTTAGCTAAATTCTTAGCAATTTTTTTCTTTTCGCTTGGCTTTAAATAATAGTTGGACTTTTTATAATCTTTAAGTACTCCAGCACGTTGGCATTGTTGTTTGAAACGCTTTAGCGCTCGATCGATAGATTCGCCTTTTTTCACTGTGACAACAATCATCTCCTACACCCCCCTTCCTCCGCTTTGCGTTCTTTTGAATCGCTTTTCATAAATATCAAGAAACCTTTATAAGGTGTACAAATACTCGTCTTTCCTGCCTTTCCAGGGTCAAAGAAAGTAGCACGCAATATAATAAAAGTTCGTCATAATAACAAGAAGTTTCTTTATAAAAAATTGTTCCTTATGATTTATTGTGGAATTGTCATCAGGAGCAGCACATCGCTATGTTACGTGCGCTGGTGACTTGCAGGAAGTCCACTTTTCGACAGTTTCCAGAAGAATTTTCTTACGCAGGGGTTTTGTTATGTAATCGTCCATACCATTCTGAAGGCATTTTTCTTTGTAGCCCACGAGTGCATGTGCTGTGACAGCAACAATAGGAACTCGATTCATCTGGTTGGCATGCTCTAAAGAACGGATCGTTCGAGTCGCCTCAAAACCGTCCATCACAGGCATTTGGATATCCATCAGAATCAGATCGTAATCCGTTCGTTGAACCGCCTCGACGGCTATTTTTCCGTTATCCGCAACATCAACAAGATATCCTGACTTTTCCAATATTCTCTTTGTTAACATCTGGTTATCCGGGTTATCTTCTACTAACAAGAGAGAATATTGAGGCTTCGGGTGCTTTTGTTCCTTTGGTTTCACCACAGTCACAGGGCCAATAGATTTCGAATCTTTTTGCCGTACACGGCACTCTTCCTCTGTGACCACGATTACCTGGGATTCTTGCTTTTGTTCATAAACAGAAGGTAAATCATCCTTGCTTTTGCCCAACATTAGGCGAACGTGAAATGTGCTGCCCTTGCCTTCTTCACTTTCGACCCAAATTTTACCTGCCATTTTCTCAACGAAAACCTTACAAATGCTTAAGCCTAATCCCGTCCCTTCAAACTTTCGGGTCATCGAGTTATCGACTTGGTTAAATTTTTCGAAAATACGTTCTGTCTGCGATTTTGAAATCCCAATACCCGTATCGGAAACCGTGATATGTAATCCGGTCATATCACCGTTTTCCATAGTCTCTTTATCTTGATACGTTCCAACCCACACTTTGACCTTGCCGCGTTCGGTGAACTTAATCGCATTGTCAAGCAGCTTTAAAAGAACCTGTCGCAGAAGAATAGCATCACCGATTAATGTCGAAGGAACGGCATCATCGATTTTGCAAACAACACTCAAACCTTTGGATTCAGCCTGTACCTGTAGAGAAGCTACTGCAGACTTCACCAATGTGTGCAAACACAGAGGTTCGTGCGTAAGGGGAATTTGTCCACGTTCAATTTTGGAGAAATCGAGGATATCGTCAACCAGGGTCACCAAGTTGTGCGAAGATTGTTGCACGGTCTTCAAGTTCTCGCGTTGAGTGGGATCGAGCGCGGTCTCCAATGTCAATTCTGTCATGCCGATGATAGCGTTCAGCGGCGTGCGCAGCTCATGACTCATGTTGGTTAGAAAATTACTTTTTGCCTGATCCGCAGCTTCAGCCTTCTCTTTCGCTTCCTGCAGCTCGCGGCTGATTCTATTCGACGTTTCCAGAGCGTCATTTAATTCTGCCGTACGCTCTGCAACTTTTTTCTCGAGGTTAGCATTCAATTCTTCCATTTTGTTGTGAACGGTGAGGAATCTGTTCGCGAGCAGGACCGCAATACTCACGATGAAGATAAAAAAACCGTACTGCGTTAAACGGAACCCAATCGACCAAATCATCGAATTTAGAATATCGAAAATACTCGACAATACAATCACGAGAATTCCAACAAACAGATGCCCTGCTTCTGTCGTGACGAGAGCGTGGTAATGGGCTTTTAAAGTGCGCATCAAGACGGGGCCGCTTGGAGTCTCCATAAGACGCTGGGCGTCTCTGTGAAGTGTAAAAGCGATATGTGCGACAAATATATATAGGATTGCGACAAGAGCCGATACTTGCCAGACTCTCAGAATGTCGTCGGTAAACGGCAGCGGCGCCGGCAGGGTGAGCAGAATGAGAAAGGCGCAAAATCCGCTGTAGAGCTTCGTGAAACGAGTGCTGTCTTTTAAAATTATGGAATCGATGAAGGCGCTGAAAAGAGGGGTCAATGCGAACAAGACTGCAAATTCGAAACGTACGATACGTTCGGTGTGTGCGAAGTTCTCAAAGACATTCTGTGTTTTTGAATATAAATAAAGGGCGAGGAGAACCGAGAACAAACCAAAGAACAGATTGTAGCGCTCTTTTGGCCGGCCGATAAAAAGCAATAGATGATACAGTCCCACAAAGCAATACAAGGATAGTAAAATCAGAGAAATATTCTCCGATCGATTTGCGAGCAGCTTTTCATAATCGTCGATTTCGTACGGTTTGCCGAGATAAAAGCCGGTGCTGGGATAAGTCGGATCGCCGAGGATTTTAAAGGCTAATATATTTTCCCCTGCACGCAAAATTCGCGGATCGATCGCGATCATCTCGTCCCGAACCGCTCTGTGCGTTTTGATGGTCCCGGTTTTCGACAAATGCATTTCGCTTTTAATCAGCCGGCCATTGACGTAAATTTCCCAGTTGACGCCGATGGAAGCCAAATACAAACCGAGTGTCTTGGTCTGTTTTAGCCGCTGCTGTGAGAGCACAAATTGCGTCACGAAAGTAAAGACGCGAGCAGGATGTCTATCCGGAGAAAAAAAACGGTGTTTTGGCAAACCGCTGAAATTCAAGTCTGTTACACGGACTGGGCGGTTACCAGTCTCGGAGGCGGGTATCACTAACCACGATGAATCTTTCGGTATCTGAACCAGCCACGAGTCGTCAAAACCTTGGCGAACATACAGGTCTTCTTTGGTTAAATCTATAGTTTGAGCGAACGAAACCGCAGAACCGCAATATGCGATGAATAAAAGAATAATGAGTCTATTCAAGCCCTCGAATTTCCTTTTCGAAAATTTTTGTACACATTTAGTTTTCGGATAAAGTGGTTACGGTCACGGTTTGGTTATGAAGCTCGCACGTTCCGAGAGCGCCGTGTGGAGAGATTTCACCATAAGAATAGAATCCCAATTGGTAGGTATCTTTTCCCAAAATTTCCCGCACGGCTTTAACTTCGTTTGCAGTACGCTGGCCGAGCAGGACTTTACGCCCCACGCAACTGATGATAAGAGCTAACTTTTCACCGTAGCCATTCTTCATGTTTGCGAAGCGAGCGGCCTTCCCGGCGCTCTCTACCAGTCGTTCAAAACTTGCTTGCATGATCTGGGTATAATAACCTTCTGGAATATCCCCGGCAAAAGTCATGCTCCGTTCTTTTTCATCTATAGACAAAACCGTGCGCACCAAGCCCACCTGCGCATTCACAACAGGCCGTATCATGAGCGGAAAAAGCAGGGCGTTTCCCGGCAAATCATCTTTCTCAGGGCCGAGAGACCTTTTGTAGAGATCCAACGCAGGCTTGCCATCTAACTCATAAAGGACACTGCCGGAGGATTTTGTGATCCGTATCTCCGGGCCAAAAGGCTCCCAGCCTCCGACCGAACCATATCCGACTTGGATGGCGTCACCGTAAAGACCGATGGCGGCGATCCTGCCGGATTCCGGTCTGCCGTTGCAACTTACCAAAGTGGTTTCGAACCGCGCCCCATCGCCTGCAAGTCCACCTGTAATCGGAATTGAGTTGCCAAGAACGCTGACAAAGCCGCGGACCAGCTCGCTGCCATTGACAAGAGTCCCATCGGAAAGAATCAGCGCTCCCCGAAGTTGTGGATGGTTCAGCTCGGAGCCGAGATGAGCGCCGGCTTGAAAAGAATTGGCTATGGAATGCAAAACCACACTCGCCACCGAAACACGCGTTTTTTTAAACTCCAACGCCGTTGCGACGACAGAATCGTCGTAAACTTCGTCCTCGATGATTTCACCTGCTGTGGTGCAGCCGATCACGTGCGCACTTGGATAACGCTGCGAGAGATATTCATGATGTTCTGCCAAAGCGATCGCGTTTGATGAGCTAAAGTAGATAACCAATTGCGGCTCATTGAGCCCGCCGTTTTTTTGAGTGACGTGCCAGCCATCTCGCACGTTCCAATAGAGTTGCTCTACATGCACGTTGTTTCTCCTTTCACTGGCCCATTTTTATTAGTTATCGTCGCATCAGCATCTATCTTTATAGCGGCGCCTTGTCAAGCTTGAGACCCTGCCCCTCGCACAACGGGTCTTTGCAGGAGACAACTTATGAAACCCTGACAGAGTTAATTGGACGATCACAGCTACAGTTATGACGTTCATAGAACCCTGTCAGGGTTAATATCAACTATGCTAAAAAGAGCTTTCCGGAGATTTCAAAAACAGAGAGTCATGTTTTGGAGGAAGGGGTCGATCTGTGCGGACAAATTAGTCTCGTAAAGAATGTTTTCGCCCACGGATTTACACTGGTTGACCCAGGGCAGCGTCGCTGCAACCAACTTAACCGGACACTTATGACTCGTGTTAGATCTGTAAAGTATCGCAGGTTACCCATCACCATCCCGAATCATTCAGACTTCATCACCAGCGCTCCCGCCGAATCGACGCCGACACTCCAGTGAGGCTCCACAAGCGTCGAGCTGTGCTGCTCGAAAATCAGCGCGGGACCGGAAATTCGAGCGCCCGCCGGCAACTGACTGCGCTCATAAAAAGGCACGGCCTGCCAGGCGTCATCGACAAAAACAGAGAGCGACCCTTCGGCCTCGGCTTGCTGGGCTTGAGCGGAATCCCGCGAAGCGACAATAGGCTCATGCGTTGAAGAACAGACCACGCGCACAGACTCGATCTCGATTTGACGTCCTTCCGGCACATGGCCGAAAATTTCTTGATATCTGGATTCAAACAGGCTTTGCAAAGATGTGCTGTCATCATACTCGACCGGGAGTACCGAATCTTGTCCGCGAAAACGCAGATTGACGATACGCCGGCGAACCCGGATATTTTTCTGTTTGACCCCTTCAGTCGCCACGGCTTTTTGGGCTTCCGCAGTTAACCGGTGCAACACCTGCGGTAATTTTGCATCGTAGATATCGAGGGATTGCAGGATTTGCTTTTCGGCGAAGCGCTCGATAACCGCATTCCCGATTCCGTAGGCGCTCAGCAAAGAAGCATCCTGAGGTACAATAATGGTTTGGACGCCCAGCCGCCTGGCGACGCCACAAGCATGTTGTCCGCCAGCGCCTCCGAAGGCCACCAGCGCATAATCTTGCGGGTCATACCCTTTACGTACGGAAACACGGCGGATCGCGTCGGCCATACGTTCATTAGCGATGTCTAAAAATCCCTGCAGCAGAGCCTCGCTTTCGACTTGATTTTGGGTGTGCGCAAGAGTCTCTCGAATCTGCTCAAACTTGACCTGCGCATGTTTTATTGAAATCGGGATTCCGAACCGGGCCGGATCGAGATAACCTAACAGCAGGTTGACGTCCGTGAGGGTTAACGGGCCGCCGGCGCCGTAGCACGCCGGGCCGGGGTCGGCAGAGGCGCTTTGTGGACCGACCTGCAAACGGAAGCCGTCGTAGGCGCAGATGGAGCCGCCGCCGGCCGCCACGCTTTCGATGGCCAGGGCCGGCGCCACCAGATGGGCGTCGCCCACTTCATGCTCGAAGACGTACTCATAGTCGCCGTCAAAACGGGCCACGTCTGTGCTTGTGCCGCCCATGTCAAAAGCGATGATTTTGTTAAAACCGGAACGCCGGCCAGAGAGGGCGGCGCCGACCACGCCGCCTGCCGGGCCGCTCAGCAAACTGTCTTTTGACCGAAAATCCTCAGCTTGAACAAGCCCGCCGGCGCTGGTCATCACATGCAGCCTACCGCCTGTCATACTCGACTGCACATCGTGCAAATACCCGCCGATGATCGGCGCGAGGTATGCGTCCACGACAGCGGTTTCGGCGCGCGGCACGATTTTGATAAAAGGCGCCAGCGTTGAGGAGCATGAGACATGTTGAAAACCTTTTTGCAAGATATGTTCGGACAAGCGCTGCTCATGTTGGGAGTTGCGGTAACTGTGCATAAGCGCAACCGCCGCCACCCGGACGCCTTTTTGCAGCAGCGCGTCGATTGCCTCTTTTAACTTATCCAGATCGAGAGGTTGGAGCACGGAACCGTCGGATGAGAGACGTTCGTCTACTTCGACGACGTCTGAATACAATGGCGCCGGTTTGCGGATATCCAACGCAAATATGTCGGGACGCTGCTGGGTGCCGATGCGCAGCAGGTCGCCGAAACCGCGCGTAATAAACAGGGCGGTCGGCGCGCCTTTACGTTCAAGCAGCGCATTGGTGCCGCGGGTGGTGGCGAGACGCATATTGATATTCTGCAAGGACAAAGCGGACGGCGTCCGGGTCACGAGCCGGGCAGCCAAGACTGGGGCCTCATATTGGCACCGCACTTCGAACGCCAGTGCGGTATCAGCCGGGACGTCATCTCCAAGCGGGTTGGTGAGGGTGAGCGTATGCCCGGCAGGATGGTAGCTTTCAACAAACGCGCTTTCGTGGCTCACGTCTAAGATTTTGAATTCAAAGCCGCGAATGAAATCTTCCGGCGCCGACCATTTTTCTTCTATTCGAAAGACCTTTGCAGCGATCTGCTCTAAAATCGTTCCTCGCAAAGCGCTGCTGCTCAACACTTTTACACGGTGTTTTCTCCCGCTGGGATCGCGAGCGATGCAATCGGTAAACGTTCCGCCGGTATCGATCCAAATTTCCCAGGAGGCGGTGTTTTTTTCTTTCACGAGCTGCCCTGACCTCTCAGCGGTAAAGCCGCGCCAGGTCCCATTTCTTGACCACGTCCTCGATTAATTCGGCAATACGATCATTCACCCGCTTAAAATAGTCCCGGGCCTGCTTTTCATCAAACGTAGGGTAGCCCTGGCCTTTTTGATAGAGCCCGATCGAAGACGGAAACGGCGCCGCATGCCAGGACGAGCGCTCCGGATAAGCGGTCGCCATATCGGACGAATAACGCTCGGGATGAATGTGCTCCGGAACGATGGCTTGTACGTAGGCGGTTTCATTGTTACCGGCGTGGCCGCCGTTTTCGCCAAACACAGCAAAAACCTCATCAGCCGCAAAAGACCACCAATTGATGACCAGAATCCGCACCCGGTATTTCTGCGAAGCGTTATCTGCCTCGCTGCGCAGAATGGCGGTCTGCGGTCCGCCGTGGCCGTTCAAGACGATGATGTTGATGAACTTGTTTTTCGCCAACCCTTGAAAAATATCCGCGATGAAAAGCCGGTAGGCTTTTTCGCTGATGGCAAAAGCGCCGGGAAAAGCCTTCATGCTTCCGGTGACGCCATAATTCAAAGTCGGGGCAATCAGGGCGTTGAGCCGCGCAGCAAGCTCGCCGGCCATCGCTTCCGGCGCGAGATTATCCGAGCCATTGGGAAGCACGCCGTGCGGTTCCAGCGTTCCCACCGGCAAAAGCACGGTCTCGATTTTCTCCGGAACGAAATCTTGAAACTCCTGCCAACTGATGAGATTCATCTCGCGCGTGCTCGGGCTCTCGTTCTTTTGACCGAGTAAAAGAACCGGAATCAAAACGGTTATCAAAAGTGTAAATCGGGTGCAGCTCTGTTTCATGTTTAAACCCTCCTTTATCACCAAACACAAAAAGTTTTTCTGTAATACAAATCTTATCTTAACGCAGAGTCGCAAAGTTAGCAGAGATACGCATAATATATCACGTTTTTCTCTGCGTTCTCCGCGCACTCTGCGTTTAAATAGTGTTTTTCATTTTTTCATGTACTTTTGACACGACTTCTCATTCGATGAACCCCCAGGAATTAAACCCTTCGCAGCTCACCAGAACCCGTGCTTTTCCCAAGCGGCTTGTCATATAATCGCTCACCTCCCACAATTTCTCCAGTGAAGACCACTCACCAAAACCATTCGATTCCAGTAAAGGAATCAAGCCGGTGCGTTTTGTCCGCAGTCCGTTAGGCGAGCCGTCGCCGATCAAAAAATGGTCGAGAATCACGCGGCTGGCGCACTCGTCGATTCGAGTACAAAATGCCGGCAAATCCGAAATCGGCAGCAGCGGCGAAACCGCGATCTGTGTTTTCACACCGGCGTCTTTGAATTGTTTGGCGACGGCGAGCCGTGTCTGCGGCGGCGAAGCGTGCTGGGGTAAGCCGGGCACCGGGTCCATATCGGTTTCGACGCTCATGGACACCCAAACCGTGCATTTCTCCGCAATCTCTTGTATCAGGTCGATATCCCGCAGGATGAGCGTGTTGTGGGTTTGCACCACCAACGCATCCGGCGGCCGGGCGACCATTTCCGTGAGCAAAGCGCGGGTCGACTTCAGCCGCGCTTCCTGCGGGATATACGGATCCGTGACGCTGCTCATGTAAATTTTCAAAGGCTTCGCCGGTCTGCCGGACGGTTTTTTGATACGATCATACTCCCGGCAATAAGCGTCGGCGACGTGGCGCTTGGCTGCATAAAATCCCCAGCGCCGGCCTTTTGTAATCCAGATGTTGTGCTGCGCGTAACAGAACGTGCCGCACAACGCTTTGGCAAAGGCGCAGCCGCGATAGACATTCACGCTGTGGGTATAGCCGGTTTTCAAAAAACCGGATGTGGGAGTTAAAATCGTTTTATTTTCGTGCCAGTTCATCTGTTTCCGGGTGAATGTTGCTTGGTAAAAACCTTCTCACAGACTGCTCAACGAAGCCGAAATTCCATCATCCATTTAAACATTTTTTGCAGTAACAGCGTGACAATCTAATCCCAAAACGTTATTCTTCTCTTAATAAGTCACTGCCCACAAGAAGTCTCACCCCCTTAAATTGATCAGAGGACGATTTTTCTAACGAGGGTCTCCCCGTTGCACGTGCGGCGTCAACATGTTCCCAAAACATAGCGTTTATTATCCGGACTTTCCCTCGAAGATCTGAAAAAACCTCTTCCACTTTTTTCTTCTGTTTTATCGGGACCACTGTTAACGTCGGTACATTATTATTCGTCACAATGAGCTCCTCACCCGTTTGCTCAACATATCTGAAGGTCTCGAACATTTTGGCTTTTAAAACACTTTTTGAAACCGTTTTCATTCATTCAGACACGGGGAATGAGGTGTTGCCCCAAACTCACTCCTCTCTCATAGCGAGCGTTTGCCACAGCGCGGTCTGTCCGGAATAAAAAAGACAGCGAACCGCGATGCGGCTGATGAAATAAAGCTGGCCGAGTAAAAAGGCCGCAATAATCGCAACCCAAGAGTCTTGTCCCGCGCCAGGCGCGATCAACCAGTAAAGGAGCATGAATCCGACCCAAACGGCGCCGAGCAACAGATACAGGCCGTACGTTTTCGAAAAATTCCGGAACACGAGTTTCGCCGCTTTTAAAGGCGCGGTCAATGCATTCTGGTGATCTTTGAGCACCGTAAAAATCTTACTATAATCGAAAAGGATATTGACGCTCCAAACCAGGAGCCAAACGAAAAGATACTTAAAAACCGTGTAGGTAAAATGCACCCGTTCATCGATAGTTTCGCGGGTCAGCTCATCAACCATCTTGCTTACCCAGTCCATCACATAACCGAAAAGCAGAAAATAGAGCACGCCTGCCAACAGGCTGAGAATCATAAACCGCGGGAAGAAGCGCGCGGCCTGCTGAAAAAAAGAGCCGGACTCGCCTGTGTTTGAATACTTGGCGATGAGTCCGGCGGAAAGGAAGGTCCACAATAAGAGGTAGAGCAGCCCGAGTCCGGCAATCAGTGTGTGTCCTTCGAACAAGTCGCCTTTGAGAAACGAATCCAGTCCGTTGAAGACGGAGCCGATTCCAACCACGCCCGGTTCAAACGTCTGGGCCAGTCCCTCGGCTTGGGCTGAAAAACCTCGGTACCATAACCCATCAAAACTTTCGAGCATCTTTTCACCCGCCAGGCTGTCTCCGATCGAGCTCTGTATGGAGTCGGCGAGAGTGGCTCCCAAAACCAAAACGACAAACAGATTGATAACATAAATGAGAAGAATGTATCGTTTCGTCTGTGTGACGCCGCGTAGACCTTGCAAGAAAGCATCGAATATTTTCATTTTTTTATCCTCTGTTTTAAGTTGTTAACGAACTTAGCTCTGAGTATCGCACACGGTAACTATTCAGCCTTTGGTTTTGGAGTGCAACGCTTTAGCGTTGCCGTTTTCATTGAAACAGAGCAAAACTAAAGTTTTGCACTCCGAAGCTTCTCACGCTAAAGCGTGAACACCGTTAAGCCTCTAAGAGAAAAAGGCGAAAAACTCCATGACATTTTGCAACCAGATTACCCATTTTGACGCCCATTTAAGCGCGGCCTTTTCTGCTTTCGATTCCCGAACCCAGGAGTTATTGGTGTAATTCACATCCAACACCAGTTTGTGTTCGGGATCAACTTGAACCTGGGCAATCTTGGAGCTTTTCTCATAGTCGAATCGCACCCAGCGGTCGCGGCCGTGCCACTGTTCCGTCACGTCCTCGCCATCAGCAAACGTCATTTTCACTTCGACCGGGAAAATCGCTTCTCCCCAGCGGCGCACAAAAACGGTGGTAAGAAAACGTTTTTCTTCCTCGGCATCGTTGCCGTTTTCACTGTCGCTCTTGCGCAGGAAAGTTAATTCGCCATCCTTTTCAAGGTACCCTTTCGGCGCTCGAACCGCGATCGATTTGACAGAGGTGACGGCATAGTCGAACACGTTAGAGCTGTTATACGTCTGTTCAAAAAACCAGCTCATGTCTTCACCACTGACCTCGTTCACGATGTCAAAGAAGTCCTGCGGTTTCGGATGCCGGAATTTCCAGCGCTCGAAATAGGTTGACATGGCCTTCTGAAACGTTTCCCAGCCGAGGTAATTTTCTAAAGTGCGCAGCATCATGCCGGGTTTGCCGTACGAATTCAAACCATAAGCGTTGGGACCGTACAACCAGGAGAGAGTTGACATTTTATCTAATTTCATGTTGGAGTAGAGACCGGCATAGCGGTCGGCGCCCTGTGTACGCTCAGGTACGTTAACGCTCGGAAAAACGACCGGGATGAAACGGTCAAAATAACGCCGTGTCAGCACCGGATTGGGATAAGCCTGCTCCATGGTCCTGGTGGTGGAAAAGGTGTTAAAGCCTTCGTCCAGCCACGCATGTTCGAACTCATTGTTGGCGATGATCCCATACCAGAACTGATGTCCGGCCTCATGTACGGTGACGCCTTCAGGGGAACGCATTTCAATAGGCGAGAGCCAGCGCGTGCCGCCGGTGAAAAAAGTCGGGTATTCCATGCCGCCGGAACCGGACTTATAAGCGGGATCGACAACCGTAATGTGATCGTAAGGATAGGCCCCCCACCACGTTCCGTAATATTTAAGAGCCGCCCGGGTTGCCGCGAAATAGCGGTCTCGTTTCGAGCTATGGTCCGGCATCAGCAGCAACCTTATCTCCACAGCCGGCAGGTTCGGCTCTTCGAAACGTTCCTTGTGAACCTGAAAATGTGGCGTGGTCACCCAGGCGAAATCATGCACATCCTCTTGATAATAACGATGGGTTGTGGAGCCGTCGCCGTTATCTGTTTGCTCTAATTCTTTGCCCGTGGCGCCGACAATCCAGCCGGTGGGAACCGTCAGTTTGGCGTCGTAAACGCCAAAATCTGCATAAAACTCGGTTTGAATAAATTGGTGGCAATTCCATCGCCCGTTTTCTTCAAACACCCCGACCTTTGGAAACCATTGTGCGAGAAAATAGTAATCGCCGCGGACGCCGGTGCGCGTAAAGGTCCGCGGCACCTTGGTTTGCCAGGCAATGTTTACGCGAATGGTTCCCCCGGGCGCGACCGGCTTCGGCAGGGTGACCCGAAGCACCGTGCGGTCGTGTTCGTTGCCGTCATCCGGTTGGATGAACTCCATGTTCGAGGTGATGTCCGCTTCTTTCCAGCCGTAGTCCGGCAGAATCTGTATGGAGAGTACGTCGCAATAAGCCCAGTCGTTATCGCGATATTTGGAGAATTTAAACGAACGGTAACGCACCGACTTAAACATGGACGTCTGATCGTGGCGCCAGGCGTTGTAATAAAGATGGAATTGCAGCTCGGAAGCCGGGAGGGACGTGCTGTTTGTCCAGGTGAGGATTTCGGCGCCATCGATGAGGCGGTTTTGCACGTCGAGCTTGACGTCCATCTCATAATTTGCCAAACGCGCGCTCAAAGCGGTTCCGTTATCTTGTGCCCCGGTCTGTAGGAATAGACTGAAAACAAAAAGACCGGACCAGAAACACTGAAGACGTCTTTTATTGAGTCTCATAGTTCCTCCCTTCGTATCATGAATTTATAAGAACTGTGATGAATGTTAAGGAAACTAAAAAAATTGCGGATGAAATTCAAGTATTTGTTGTTCCCGGTGGTTAGAACCTGCCCCCAGCCCCTCCTTGTGAACGCTGTCAATGGTTAAAATAGCTTCTTGTATTATCAATGGACCGAAAGACGCGGCCAGCATCAAACAACGACTCAAAGCCTGCAAAAATATCCCCATTCGGGCTGGTGGCGAGAGAGCGGATGTGACCAGTGCTAAAACCAGCTGACAGAGTAGCGACTTCAGTCCAGCTTTCACTGTTATCCGTTGACCGAAAAATTCCACCCCCATTAGTCCCTGCAAAGATGTGGCCATCTGCATTGATGGCTAGAGAATAGACTGTGCCACCAAATGGTCCAATGGTATCCCAAAAATCTTGGGCAACAACTTGCGGCGTGAACAAGAAGTTCAGCGCCACCACGAGAACAGGATTGTCCTTTTTTTTATTAGAAACACTCACAGATAGTCTTTTTTTCGCTTCATTATGTATTTCATCTGCATATCCTGAAAAACAAAAAAGTATTTGAATCAGAAACAGAAAAATTAAAGCAGAACACATTCTCATGATACACCTCCTTTTCTGTTGATTAGTAATTACCAGACTCCCACAAATTCTTGAAAGATAATCTGATTTTTTGAGATTTTGCTCTGAGCTTTTACTTCTAGACCCCAACCACTAGAGGCCACTGGAAACAATGTGAGTTTCCGTTCATTTCAAACAGCCCCGGAAGTTTATGTAGCGCCGTGTATCCAATCCGACCTTTTCTAAAATAAATAGCCAATCATGTGCCTTTAGAGCTTTATCGTTCCCCTGTCCACCAAAGTCAGTGACTGAAAATCACAGTGCCAATAGCCCAGCAACTGCTGTTCTTCCAGAAGCCGTAGCTACCATGCGCTCTGTTTACCTCATCAAAGGTAGCGGCTATAAAGTTGATCGAGTCGGAGTGCACGAGGACGAAGCTACTGTTTTCGATGGCCACTGGCCGCCCGGCGATTGATTTCGAACCGCACGATGCTTGCATTCTGCAGTTGCTCACCGATTTACTATCGGAGGATACAATGAAGCTAATGGTGAGGCTGCCAGAACGGGCACGCCATGTCCCGGGTTGTGGAACGATCTCCGTCCGAGTGACCTGAACCGAGACCGCATTACTCCATGAGCTGCTGCCAGATGTATTCGAGGCTTTAACTCGATAGAAGTATACTCCGAGACCCCTGTCGCTTATGAACGTTGACGTATCAGAGCCCGAGTACATTGTGGTAGGGCTGGAAAAACTATTGTCATCATCTTCCTCCAGGGTGTAGCTGGTAGCCGACCTCACCGCACTCCAACTGACAGTATAGTCCCCATTATCATCGGGGTTGGAAATTTCATTAAGTGTCGGCGACTACTGATAGGTCAAACCTTGAACGAGAGGAGTTGGTTAAAATAATAAAAAAAATATTGGAAGACTTACCTGAAAAATATAAGAACGTTTTTGAATTGAAGTATTTTGAAGGAATGAGCCCAAAAGAAATGAGTGTACAGCTAAATATGCCTGTGAAACAGGTCTATGAATTTTCAAATTACGGGGTTGCTCTTGTGAAAAAGAAATGTGAGGAGAAAGGGATATTTCAAGATTTCTTTGATTAGGGTAATATAAAGAATAGAAAATCTTGGAGATTTTGTTCTCTGATGGATGCCGTTTGGGTCTGGTATTTCAGGTCATAATATTTCGGGTAGGTTTTTTCAAATTCTGCAATGAGCTTTTCATACTGCCGGTTCAAGGCGAAATAGCGGCTCTCGAAGTCGGCAATTTTAAGGCTATCCAGGTCGTCTTTTTTCTGCTTTTCTCTTTGAAGATGGGTGTCATAATACGCCAGATCAATTCTTAAATCTCGTTCCTTTTCCAGCAAACTGTCCGGAAACCACATTGCGGTAGAACTCCACCATCAGCTCCTTGGTGTAGATGTCATACACCTTCCACAGGGAAAAAATGATGTTAGGAGTGCCGGCGTACAAATACCCACGGGTCAATGCCATGAGTCCTTCGCCTCGCCCTAATTTTCCGATTCCGTTCTCGCGACTGCTGAGTAAGACCAAGTCAGCGTTAAAATAAAGGTTGTAGGTTTCAGCGGCGTATAGAACCCAGGCTTCGGTGTAGGTGGAATCGGTTGGTTGGGTCAAAACCAGCCCGGAGAGTTTTGGCTGGGTTTCGTTTAAAGGTCCATTAATTTCTAAATTCCCTGCTGCTAACACACCAACGCCACAATGACCGGACCTTATTTATTCATGAATCTTACTTTCTACATATTCGACTATTTCGTTGGCGTTTGCTGCGATCTCTTCGGCTTGTTCTTTGCTGACGATGGCATCATAATCATAGTCTGCCCTCTGTCGTATTTCAAAAGCATCGAGAAAAACTCTATGGTAATGTTTAGGAACCCGGCCAGTTCGGCTGTAATGTTTCCCGAAATAAGAAATGAGGGATTTGTGGCTGGAAAATTCTTTACCATCCCAAAGTAGTAATGCCGAGAATGCGTGGAATATAGCATAATAAGCACGATTCACAGCCCCGAAATAAAGTGACCTGACTAACAGGACATTCATCTCTGTAACATTTTCATGAGCTCTGGCAATGAGTTTAAGAGCTTCTTTTTTTAAGCTGCTCTGTTCCACAGCGTTATTCCGTCTCTCTCTATGTTTCTTGCTAACAATCTCCCAATGCTTTTCATTTTCTCAAAGCGCTCTTTCGAAAATAATAGTATCGAAATCAAACAATCGTTTTCAAGTGAATGTTCGGCGACAACATCAATGGTCGTATCCCATAAATCTTTATTCTCGTCAGTGGCTATGATCGTGACATCGAAATCCGAATCCTGCGTACCCTCGCCGCGGGCCGTAGAGCCAAACCAGATTATTGAGAAGATCCTGTCGCCAGTCCGCGACACCAAATCTCTTGAGAAAGCTTCTAATATCTTTGGGGGATTGTTGCACGCCATGGTTATTGCCGTAAAATGCGTCGCATATTTTTTACGTCACCGACCTACCAGAACAAACGAGCTCCAGAACCGAACGTAGGGTCTTTTTTCTTGCGCGTCTGGTCTTCGGCTTGGCCTTGCTAAAAAAAATTAGGATAATACAACGTCAAAACAAACTCATCTCCCTTTTCCTCGAGCAAAGGCGGAGGCGCTTTTAATTTTGCCATTTTCTGAATGATGGTCAAGATACCTCTACCAAGACGTTCGATATACTTAAACTCAACCAGGTAGTTCACCAATAAGGGATTTCTGGCTACGGAAATACTGCCGATCTTCATCTTTTCAATCGTTACCGTGTTGGTTAAAGAGCCCGGACTTCGAACTTCAATTCTGTCTGTAAACAAGTAGACGCGCACTTTAGCCCCTAATATTGTGTAATCGCGGTGGGCAACTGCATTGGTTACGGCTTCTCGCACAACGGTAACCGGAATGGTAATTTCCTTCCGTTTCAATCCTTGAATATGCGAAATACGCGGAATATTCTTTTGAATAAGCTTAACGGTTTCGTCTATTAATTTGGTAATCGTACCTTCAATTTCTTCTCGCTCAAAATACTCCGCGGTAACTTCCATCCCTAAAAAATAGGCAAACGTTATCCCACTCTGTGGTAAATGTTTTTGTGGCTCACTTCCAAAAAGCAGCAGCCCACCCACTGTACCTACCTCTCCATATTCGGTTTGCTTCAAAATGTCTGAATTTATGAGCAGGTTCCTTCTTTCGTCTTGCGGCAGCTTGCTTAAATCTATCGAACGGTATTTTTTGAAATATTGTTGAAGCTTACTTTTATCGAGCGATTCTCGTGAAGTTGAGGGAACCGGGGCGGTATCATAATGATAAGCGCCGGAGGCTTGGAATAATCTCGCTAACTCTTCTCTGGTAGCTTCTCTGGAAGTAGAACCAACACGAATGTAATAAACCGTTCTTTCACCCCGTTTTAAACTATAAGCTTTGCTAAAACCCATTTCCACATGGACGACAGCCACTTTCTTACCTGAATCCATCTTGATCTCTTCAAAATAGGGAGTCACTCCGGGATTAACGAGTGTTCTGCAGATATTCATCACCCACTCTTCGAGGCCGTTCGAAACGGTTCCTGTAATCTTCCCATCATCCTCTACTCCAACCAATATTTTTCCACCCTTACCATTAGAAAACGCGACCACCTCTTTGGCAAAGTCCTCAGAAAAATTGCGGCTGTTTCGAGCATCGCGCTTGAATTCCGCCCAGGAATTTTCGCCATTTTGAATGATTTCGGTTAATTCAAGTTTTGTCATTAAACAATTCAAATCAAACAATTCATAAATCTCTCATAAATATAATAACTTATCAAACACTTAGCAAGGATTATGTAGCTACTGAGTTACAGAGAATCCCAAGACCTAAGTTTGAAATTCCGTAACAGTTCAGGTGCTTGCCAGGTGGTCAAGCTAGAGATTCTTTGCTCTTTGCGCTCAGGCAAAACAGGAGCGCACACTCAAATTAATATGAGAAGGAGTTTTGCGCTTGAGGTTTGGCGTTTATCCGTCAGGCGAAAGACTCATTTGGGATTGGGACATGTGGGACTTTGCAGCTACGCCGCGCTTAGATTGTATTACAAAAACGAATACGTAAACCCTATCGCCAATATCTGCCGGATTTGCCGCCTCTCGGAAATATCTTTATCGTAAAACAGATCCGCTGTCACGGCGACGTTAATAAGCTTGGATACTTTCATAGTTAGGTTGTTTTCCCAAAGCACATCGATGCGGTCAAAGCCTTCAAAATCAGAGAAAATATCGAGCTTGGAGTTAAGCACGATGTTTTCGTGCAGCGGTATTCTAAATTCCGTGACCGATGAGATTCCGGGTTCAACTTTGGTT
This sequence comes from bacterium, assembly GCA_046756745.1. GTDB lineage: Bacteria > Zhuqueibacterota > Zhuqueibacteria > Oceanimicrobiales > Oceanimicrobiaceae > JBHHWX01. The sequence goes on from JBHHWX010000037.1 coordinate 19,733, forward strand.
TTCTCGACGTCGAGTGTGCCCGGATCATCCGCAAACGGCTGGGGGAAATCGCGGGTAATGGTCTCTTTAATCGTCGCTCCCAACCGGGTCTGGAAAATATCGCCCGGTTTGTAACCGACGCCGGCGCTTTGAGTAAAGTACGCAGGATCCAAAAATTTTGATATTTGGGTTTTGGAGCCGTCGTCGTTAAACTCAAAAGCCGCCACAGCTTGGGTCTGAGCGGTCACAGAAAAGAACGGGTTCAGTGCTCTCCCTAATTTACGGATATAAACGCTTTCGATTTTTATCTCATCCGCGGACTTCTTGGCTTCACTGCCCTCGACTTTTGCAAAGCCAAAAGTAAATTTACTTTTCGTTGTCCAATTGAATTTTTCCTGTTGTAAAATGAAGCCTGCGTTCAAAGTCACTTGCCAGGCCAGGGTGTTTTCACCCCCCTGTTGCCAGTTATCGAAACTCGCCTGGGTTAAGTTGAGCGTCCCCACGATTTCATTTTTCCAGCCCAAAGTTGTATCGGGTTCTTGGGCGAAAGCGCTAAAGGCAACTGACAAGAAGCTTATCATAAAGATCCAATGACCCATCTTTTCCTCTCTTTTGAAGTGTTAAGGAGCTTTTGTGTTTAGGTGTATCTCGGTTTCTTTGTTTTGCGATGGATATTAAGGAATCACTGAAAAATAAGCAAGCGAGAAATATTAAAGATTTTGGAATTAAATGCGATTATACAACAAGGAGCAGTGGCACACAAACAGTATTAAGCATATTGAGAAGCACGTTTCACGTTTGCTGCGACCGTCAAGAGTAAAAGACAAAGGCAGTCGGGGCTCTGCCGTGCTTGGAGTAAATGGATAAGTTGGATAATCGGAAGATATAAAATGCAAAAACATCCTTTATTTATCATTGTTCTCTCCTTGGTTCTCGCTTCCCTTCTTC
>JBHHWX010000038.1:0-20576 GCA_046756745.1 bacterium
AATTGTTTTTACAAAGCGTCAAACGCACCCGGGGACGGGTGCTTGAGCATTTTAACGAGTTTTCGTTCAGACACGATGTAGCTCCGATTAACATACCGGAACCATACATTCGAAAAAGTAAAATGAGAAGACTAAATCAGGTAGGACTCGATCAAACTATAGATCTTTGTGTGGGAAGAAACTTTTTGATGATAAAATAGATCGGATTTCCATGCGACCAGGTTGTCCCGGCCAAAAACACCTTTTGAATGCAGTGCTATGGTGTCGGATTTCTTTACAGTGATTTCAAAAGATTGTTGTGAAATAAGAGGAGAAGCATGTGCCGGGTTCTGAGAAGGCGTCCCCTTGGAAAGAAAACACCCACAGCGAAGGGGGCTGATTTTCTGTATGGTGCTGTTGTCCTGAGTATGCTCAGACATACAACAGGACATTTCTTTTTTCATCTTTGCCTGACACGGTTGAGACAATTCAGGGAGCAGATTCAAGCTGAGCATCGCGCCGAGAAGAAGCAAAGATATTTTTTTAGAGGGTCTCATAATAAAATAGCTGCGTTTCGCAATATGGTACTCATCAGTCAAGCAAATGTTCCAAAACATATTTAATTTTTTTCCAATACTCCAAATCTACAATATGTCGGTGTTTTGTGTTAATATTATCTATACAAAGGAACTTTTCTATATCTACAGACGTATAGTATGAAAATTAAATGATTTTCATACTATTTGTAATTTTGCGATGAATGCAATCGATCAAAATATCTTAAAATTATTACTCAAAGACGCGCGAACTCCTCACGCACACATTGCAGACGAGGTTGGGCTCTCCCGTCCGGCAGTGGCTGAACGCGTGAAAAAATTAGAAACCAGCGGGATCATCAAAGGCTACAGCGCTGTTCTCGATCCGGCATCATTGGGAAAACATATTACTGCTTTTGTTTCAGCCAAACTGCCCGGAATTTTGGAAACAGAGATTGAACAAGCACTCAAGAATTTGGAAAACAATCCTGAGATTTTGGAAATTCACAGCATTGCCGGCGAAGATTGTTTCCTGATCAAAGTTCGTACTGATGATATGAAGTCGCTGAACAAAATCGTTCTGCTGCTCAAAAGCCCGCCCTTGACTATGACCACGAAAACTACCATCGTTTTGGAATCATATTTTGAAAAAGTCGGAGGCGCTACTCTGAAGTAAAAGAATACCGCATGTTTCGGGTGGCTTCATGAGAATCTAATGTTTATATTTGCTTAAGACACATGACGAGAAAAGAACTTATAAAAGCATATGCCGCCTGGGGGGCCGTCTGCCTATTTTGGGGCACGACTTACCTCGCCATCAGAATTGGAGTCGAAGTTCTGCCCCCGGCCCTGTTTGCCGGAATTCGTTTTCTCATTGCCGGTGTTTTTTTTGTCCCAGCGCTCTTGTTGCAGGGCTACCGCTTGCCGCCCAGAAAGGAGCTCCTCGACATGTCAATCGTTGCAGTTCTCCTGCTGGTCGTCGCTAACGGAATCGTCGTCTGGGCCGAACAATGGATTCCCAGCAGCTTAGCTGCCCTCATCGTAGCGACGCTCCCCTTTTGGATGGTGGGAATTGAGTCGCTTCTCCCTAGCGGAGAGGCGCTGAGTGCGAAAAAGATATTTGGCATTCTCATTGGTTTTCTGGGATTAGTGCTGCTCATTTGGCCGGATTTGCACGGGAGTATCGATCCTGCTTATCTTAAAGGAGTGGCGATCATCTTGCTTGCGCCCCTGGCCTGGGGAGCGGGTTCCATCTATTCAAAATACCGCAGGATCAAAACCAGACCATTGATGGCCGCGGCGACTCAAATGCTCATCGCCGGTTTAATCTTAACAGGGATTGGCTTGTTCAATGGAGAGGCGGCGCGATTCCATCCCAGTTTCCAGGGCTTTGCAGCAATTGTTTATCTCATTGTGTTTGGTTCGATTGTTGGATACGGCTCCTACATTTACGCCCTCTCACATTTGCCGGCGTCTATGGTCTCAACTTACGCCTTCATCAACCCGGTGATCGCCGTCCTTCTCGGCTGGCTCATTCTTGGCGAACGTTTGGATTGGCTGGTCATTGCCGCGACCGGAATTATTTTGCTCGGTGTGCTTCTTGTGAAAACATCGTCCTCTTCAAAGAGCGCAATTGAGTTATCGACTAAGCCGCCAAGTTTGGTGAAAAGCCGCGAAGTTCCTGATGCGGCAAGACCGTAAATGTTTACTGAATGGTCAGCGTTAACATAAACCCGACCGTATCTCCGTTTAAGTTTGGATGTAATTCTTGAATGAGCTCTCCGGACTCCGTTTGCACACTCTTGCTAAAATAATCGATCTTCTTGTATGAAGCCTCCGCACCGACCCCGAAATGCTTCCCAAAAAAGAAATCAAGCCCGAGACCCATGTTTAAACCAGCGCCAATTAACGTTTCATTCGAACCGCGTGACTCGAGTCCATAAAGACCGACTCCAACTTTCGCGTAAGGCTGCCAACGGGATCGGGTTTCGAATCTATGTTGACCATTCAACTCGATTCCGGAAAAATCCGTAATTGAACTGTCGACATTTTCTTCCGGATGCTCGGACCCTAACAGAGTCAACCAGAGAGAAAAACGGTCTGAAAACCCGTAACCCAGACTCAGCATCCCTCCCTCTCCCTCGGCCAAGCCGCGCTCGGAGATCATATCAAAAGACGCCGACCCAATGCTCGCTTTAATTCCTTGATGAGAAAATCGAGACTTTTGTTTCTGCTCCTGCGCATTCACGTTGGCCAGCAAGGCGCAGAAAACCATAACCTGAAAAAGCCAATAATTTATCTTGCTCATTTTCATCGTAGCCCTCCGTTCTCATATTTTTGTGTATACATGTCTTTATTAATCTTATAATTTATCTATATTATCAAACAATGTGCCAGACAATCGACCTGTTATAATATATTGTAATTTCGGATGTTATCCACATTCATGCGCTAAGACGTTTGTGTGAATTATCACAACACTGCGGTGTCCCCGCCACTTAGATGAAGGGGACAAAGACATCACGGCATTTTTGAAAGTCATTTTGAACGTATCGGGACACATGACCAATATCGTTCATGGCTTTGTTTAAGAGTAACACATTCTTCTGTCCCATCTCTCTATTTTTTAATGACTTATTTTGTTGGCACAAAAGTTGATATATTTCAAGAAAAATGACCCGAAGTGCTTAAGCGAGTCAATCGAAATTCAAAAATGTAAGAGACGTTATCGTAACGGTAAGAAAGCAAGAAAGAATGAGGTTTCAAAGTGGTTACACAGGTAGATTTGCGCATAGACAACGTTGATACTGTAGAAATCAGCCAACTAAAAAGCAGCATGCACAAGCTCAAACAGGCGCGATTAAGAGAACGGATCATCAAAACCCCGCACGGTTTCACTCAGTTTATCCTGACTGTCAAACCAGCCAGTGTGCAGCAAATCAAAAAAGTGTTACGGGTGGTTTTGAGAATAGTGACGCCGGAAAGGATAGCTATTGAAACCTAAGTTGTGCTTTACCGAAAACGACCCGCTCTTACCCGATGGCCTCTTGGCCGAGGGTGAATTCCTGTTTAGCTCGGCGGGACGCCTTCGCGAAGAGATTTTTTGAATAGCCATTTTCGAGTCTTCGGTCTACTCAGAAACTTTCGATATGTGTAGAGATTGCGGCTGTAGATAAATAGACCAATGAAAATCTTTAGAGAGCTCCGGTTTGTTGACAGCGCACTCGATGCAGAAATCAGCCATTGTTTCAACGATCCATTCGAAATTCGAGGGAGTAACCGAATCGTAATCCGCATCAGGAGCGGGGTTGACGTAGTCAATGGCATAGGGCACATCCTTTCGGACCGCGAATTCCACCGTATTCATATCGTACCCTAATGCTTGACAAATCTTGAGCACATCATCGCGCATTCGTTTTTCAAGGGTGGGTTCAATTCTCTTTTCAGGGACATATTGTTGTCCGTAAGGAAGTTTCGGGTCGTAGGGCATTAAGTGGACATGCTTGCGGCCGATGCCGTAACAGCGATAGTACTCGTCGTAATCGATATTTTCTTGCAGCACCATACAGGTGGTGCCGGTTTGATTGTAGAAAAAGAAAAACTCGTCAGGAGTATGTACTTTATAAACCATTTTCCATCCGCCGTCGCTATACGGCTTTAAAAAGGCCGGCCAGCCTACATAGTCAAAAATATCATTCCAGTTCAAAGGATAGACGAGATTCCGCATGGATTCTTGCGTCGTGCCGTCAGGGTGCTGATTTTGCGGCAGGACAACGGTTTTGGGGACGGCAATGCCCATTTTATGAGCCAATGCATAACTAAAAAATTTGTCATCTGCGCTCCACCAGAAAGGGTTGTTGATGACATAGGCGCCTTGCATGACGGCGTGTTTTAAGTAAGTCCGGTAATAGTCGATGTCCTGTGAAATACGATCGACAATGACGGCATACGGGCATGATTCGTCCATTCTGGTCCCCCCGAGCGCCACAAACTCTGCTGAAATGTTTTTGTTTATTTTTTTGGATTTTTCAGTGATACGTTGAATCAGCGCTTCAGGAAAAGAATTCTCTATACCTCGCAAGATACCGACTTTCACCATATCTCCTCCCTTAAATATCTAAAGTTGGAGACAAAAATAGAATAAATATTTTAAAAAAGCAAAGTAAAAATGAGAGGTTGACTTTTAGCGTTAGAGTGTTAAATTGGCAAATCTCACCGTGACAACATATACAATGGAGGATTATCATGAAGCTGCTGTCGGCGCGGGAAAAACCGAGCCACTGACGTTAAATGTTGTAAATATAGATTTATCTTGCGGGGAAGTTAATTTTTGTTAAATTTAGTTTTGTTAATTTTATTTTGAGTCTCCCAGCTTAATCTAGCCTACCTATTCAAGCTAAACTTCTAAGAGTGTTGGAGGAATAAAAATTCAGACGGGTGGGGGGAACAGAAGAAATGGAAGTCTATTTCAGACTGATATCCGGAAGTAATTTCTGCATTGAAAAAAAATCAAAGAGAGGGCTTTCCGACAAGAACCCCAAAATCAAACGGAAGTTCGAAAAGAATCACTCAAATCCTTCCACTTCAACCCTGGCATCGTTAAAGCACGCACCGCCGCCAACAGCGCTGACGGTATCGGGTACCAGCGCCGTGGAGGTGAACGCGTTTTTCGAGGCTTTCCGCCAAGCGCCTTTGGGTATCAGCGCCACACCAGGCCGCACCGCGTCGCTGATTTTAACGGTCGCGTGCACTTCCCCTAAATCGTTATAAACACAGGCCAAATGGCCGGTTTCGAGGGCACGCTTGGCCGCATCGGCCGGATGCAGAATTACATACAATTCCTCGAAATTAAATTCGCCCAACGTGCTGCTGATGAGCTTGTCTGTCGAGGGCGAGATCAAAGCTAACGGATAACCCTTGGAGTGGTCCTCGAGATATTCGTACGGTCTGTCGCCTAAAACCGACGGACAGAGATTAATTTTTCGATCTCGAGTCCAGGGGAAAACCGTTTTGAATGGGACGGGCGCGGTTCCGGGAAAATCGAAAAAGGCGATGCGGTCTTTTTTCAGCGACTCGAGTTCGAGCCCCCTTCCCATACCGCGCGTGGATTTGACGACCCGGCGCAAATAATCCTCGGTGTTCTCAACAAAAGCGGAATCCGTCCATCCCATTTTTTGTCCAAGCAAGGCAAACACTTCTTCGTTCGGTTTGGCTTCACCGAGCGGTTCGATGACCGGATCGAGATAATGCAAGCTATAAGAGCCGTACGCTTTCTTAATTTCTTTCTGCTCCAAAAACGTCACCGCCGGCAGCAAAATGTCAGCGTACTTGGCCGTATCGGTCATGACCTGTTCGAAAACCACGGTAAACAAATCCTCGCGTTGCAGCCCCATGATGATCGCATGCTGGTTGGGAACAGTGGCGACCGGATTGCAGTTGTATACGAACAACCCTTTTATGGGCGGGTTCGGTTCTTCCAATAAAACCCGTCCCAGTTTATTCATATTGATCATTCTGGTGTTCCAATCAGGCGCGTCGACCAGCCCCCGGCTATCGACTCGATAGGCGGCGCTGTTGCTCAAGGTGTAACCGGAGCCGCGCAGCCCAAATTTACCGAGTACGGCCGGCAGAGCCAAGACGGCCGCCACCGCCTGGCCGCCATTGCGGTTTCGCTCCAGCCCCCAACCACACCGCACCACGGCCGGATCGTGTAAAGCATACATTTCGGCTAATTTCTTGATGGCATCCGGTTCGATATGAGCGATTTTTGCTGCTTTTTCCGGAGAGTAACGGTCCGCTTTTTCCAGCAGGCGGTCGATATTTTTCGTGTACGCATTTATGAAATCCCAATTCAGTAAGTTCTGCTCGCGCCACCAATTGATCATCGCCAAAGCGACGACCAAATCCGTGCCGGGATAGATCGGCAGATGCACATCGATTTCATTTTGAGAGAAATTACGCCGCGGATCGACCACGGCAATTTTGGCGCCTGTTGCTTTCGCCTTTTTGAGGTAGGGTACCAAATGAATATTCGAGGCCTTGGGGTTGGCGCCCCAAATAAGGATGAACCGGGCGTGAATGTAATCTTCGAAAGCCGTGCCGGGCATTTTGCCGTACATGCCCATCGCCGACTCCGTGGTCGGCGCCGCGCAAACCGTACGAGCTAATCTCGATGCCCCCAGCTTGGCAAAAAACGCCCGATCACTGGTATCCTGTCCCAGCAAGCCGTTGGAGCCGCCGTAAGAATACGGCAGAATCGCCTCGCCGCCCCATTTTTCTTTTATTTCAGAAAACTTGTCACAGATAGTTTTTAGGGCCTCTTCCCAAGTTATCCTTTCAAATTCGCCGGCGCCCTTCTCCCCTATTCGTTTCATGGGATAAAGCAGGCGGTCCTTTGAGTAGACTCTTTTGGCGAAACGGGAAACTTTCGTACAAATAAACCCCTGCGTGGTCGGATTAAGTTCTGAGGGGTCGATCTTCGTAACTTTTCCGTCGGTGACTTCGACTTCCAAACTGCAAGTGTCGGGGCAGTCCATGGTGCAAACGGAAGGTAAGGTTTTAGTGGGCATATTACCTCAATCTGTGGGAATTCCCATCTTCTCTCACTTTTGCCAAAAACTGGAAGATTTGTCCTTTCGGCTAAAATAAGAATTATTTTTCTGAAGTTCAATTTTAATTCGGTCCGATTAATCGCTTGCTAACTACTTTTTCTTTTGATATATTTATCTCAAATATGTAAGAGAAACAGAGGGAATCCACCATGTCAAGCGCACCCTACGGCTCTTGGAAATCGCCCATAACCTCGGATATGATCGTCTCGAAATCGGTGAGGTTGGGACAGATAGCACTCGACGGCGATGCTGTTTATTGGGTTGAAATGCGTCCGGAACAAGCCGGACGCAGCGTGGTCGTGCGATGGACTCCGGAGGGACAGCTCAGCGACGTCACCCCGGAACCATTTAACGTCCGTACCCGGGTTCACGAATACGGCGGTGGAGCTTTCACTCTCCACAAAGGAACCGTTTACTTCTCGAACTTCAAAGACCAGCGGATTTATCGACAATCCGGCGTTTCCAAATCCCAAGCTATGACGCCGGAACAAGCGTTTCAGTTTGCGGATGGCGTCATCGACAGCCGACGGAATCGCTTGATCTGCGTTCGTGAAGATCACTCACAAGCTAACCAGGAGGCGATGAGCTCAATTGTCAGCATCCACCTTGATACCGAGCACAGCGGCGATATCCTCATTTCAGGTAACGATTTCTACTCCAATCCCCGGCTAAGCCCCGATGGTTCGAAACTCGCCTGGCTTACTTGGAATCATCCCAATATGCCCTGGGACGGCACAGAGTTGTGGATCGCCGATGTGCAACCAGACGGTAGTTTGAGCGGCGCGCAAAAGATGGCTGGCAGCACATGCGAATCCATCTTCCAACCGGAATGGTCGCCCGACGGGACGCTTTATTTTGTCTCCGACCGAACCGGTTGGTGGAATCTGTATCGATTTCAAAACGGAAACATCGAGGCGTTGTTTGAGAAGCAGGCTGAATTTGGCCTGCCGCAATGGATATTCGGTATGTCCACTTACGCATTCGCTGCAGATAACCAGGTGGTTTGCACTTATTTCGAAAACGGCAATTGGTCGTTAGGCATACTCGATGTAGCAAGCCGCCGGTTTGAGACCGTTGACTTGCCTTTTACCCATATCGAACAAGTGCGGGCGAATTCCAACCATGCCGTCTTCATTGCCGGCTCTCCGGTTTTATCCAATGCCATCATCCGGTTAAATTTAGAAACGTGTCAATTTGAGATTTTACGCAAATCAGCAGATATTGCCATCGATACGGCCTTCCTATCAAGACCGGAAGCCATCGCGTTTCCCACGGAACAAGGCAAGCAGGCTCATGCCTATTTTTATCCCCCACAAAACCGCGACATCGAAGCGACTGCCGGTGAAAAACCGCCGCTCATCGTGAAAAGTCACGGCGGCCCCACAGCCGCGGCGACCACAAGCCTTGATCTCAAAATTCAGTTCTGGACCAGCCGGGGATTCGCCGTTTTAGACGTCAATTACGGCGGCAGTACCGGTTACGGACGGGAATACCGCGAACGCTTAAACCAAAACTGGGGTATTGTGGATGTCGATGATTGCATCAATGGGGCCAAATATCTTGTCGAACGCGGACTTGTGAACAAGGAACACATTGCCATCGTCGGCGGCAGCGCCGGCGGGTTCACCACTCTGGCCGCTCTCACATTTCGCGACTTCTTTCGAGCCGGGGCCAGCTATTACGGGATTAGCGATCTGGAAGCCATGGCCAAAGAAACCCATAAATTTGAATCGAGATACCTGGACCGGCTCATCGGTCCCTATCCCGAACAACAAGCTTTATACAAAGAACGCTCGCCGATTTATTTTACCGAGAGGCTCTCCTGTCCCATCATTCTTTTTCAGGGTCTTGAAGATGAGGTGGTTCCCCCGGCGCAAGCGGAATTGTTGGTTACTGCATTGCAGAGGAAAAAGCTGCCAGTAGCTTACCTGGCCTTCGAAGGAGAGCAGCACGGCTTCCGGAAAGCCGAAAACATCAAACGCGCGCTGGAAGCGGAGCTATATTTTTATGCACAGATATTCGAATTCGAACCGGCAGATGACGTTGAGGCGGTTGACATTAAAAACCTATAATACAGGAAGAACCGTGTCCTTCACTGATTTTTGCTTATACCGTACAATTTGTATTACAATAAAAAAGGCAACACTGGGCTCAAACCCCGCCTGCCTTTTTGTTATCTATACACAAGGATTCAAACGACTATCCGCTTAACGCCTCTGCTAAATGATTCAGCAATCTTTGAAAGACTTCTTTGGTTAATTGGAACGAAACCGAAGATTTTACATTTGTTTGAGACTCGAACTGAATTCTCTCGAATTTCACGACTCCGGTTGTCTCCATCATAATTTCAAAAAAGGATGTCTTATCGTGAGTTTTTTCGGGTGAGTCACTTCGCAACTGAATTTTACCGTTTTCAGTATCTGTCTCTACGATGATTAGGTCTTCGGTTAAGTAAGTCAACTTTTCCGCAAGAATCTGTGCGCGTTTTTCCAAATCTGCAAAATCCCATTCTTTAACAGAATCAAGCTGGATGCATTTTATGAGAAAACTGAATTTATCAGAGTCGACAATTTCAAATCGTAGGGTCAGACCATCCAATTGTTTTTCATAATTCAATTGTTTTTCCTTGCTGACTCCTAACTCACTGCCAAGCTGTTTCGTTACGGTTTGCCCGAGCTTCATTTTATATCACCTCCTTCTATGCGAAAAAATTTTGTGTAAAGTGAGAATTCAAATGACAGTCTGGCCGAGCAGAGAATTGCAACTGCCATGCTCGAAACTCACGAATCGGTGTCAATTTCATCATGTTCCTTGCCGTCAAAGCTCAACACGGTTCCTGAATTGTCAATGACGGTTTTGAGATGAATTGGACGATTCCAAATTTTGTACAAGTTTACGAGAGTATCTCGGGCCTCGTCAATTTTTAAATCCACGCCTTCATGCCGATGCGACAAAAAAAGCTCGCCACGATTCATATAATTTGCGTCTTCGACATAAATGAAGGGTTGGCCAAAATTAGTGAGACTGAAAAGGAGTTTTTCTTTGACTTCTTTAAATTCCCTGTCCGAGATCTCATACATCTCATTGATGTCATTATAAGCATACACAAATAGTTTATGCTCATAACAAAACTCTGGGGTGAGAAACGCGTCGATAAACATCAAATCGTTATAAAGTTTGCGAACTTCAAATATTTTCTTTCGACCCAGCCCGACATTCCGGTTCCAATTTTGTCTGGTAACCCAATCATCACATTCTTCGTATTCTTTTCCAAACTTGCCTTTATTCCACCTGTCCTCAATATCTCGAAAAAGCTCAATTCCCAGCTTATAGGGGTTCAACCTTCCTGTCCCGGTCAGCAGGGTTCCCGAATGATGATCTGCATAATCAATAAGCTCTGAGTCTGTCAGCCCTTTCTCAGTCATGATCTTCGAGTGCCAATATGTCGCCCAACCTTCGTTCATAATTTTTGTTTGACCTTGTGGCGCGAAATAGTAAGCTTCAGAACGGATAATAGATAGAATTTCCGCTTGCCACTTTTCTAAAGGCGCATTTTCAATCAAAAATTTCAAAACATCTCTCGTCGGCTCAATCGGATATTTGTGCTTTTCCTTGTCTTTTTTCTCCTGTGTGGCCTCTCTCTGCTCTTCAAGAAAAGTTTTCGGATTAATAAACGAATCCATATATGATTTACTCTTGAGTTTAATCAAGGAGTCCGGCGCCTGTTCTGATTTCTCGGATTCGGAAGCGCCGTTATCTCCGGACCGTTTTATAAATGTCGAATGCGGATCGATCATGTTTTCCAGCGAGAGACACACCTCAATAAAATCTTCGACCTTTTCTTCATCGTACTTTTCCGCGAAACGACGAATCTGTGTCGCATTATTCGCCATTTCATCCATCATTTTTCGATTTGTGTGAGAAAACCAGAGGTTATTTTTAAAAAAGTCGCAATGCCCATAAACATGCGCCATGACGAGCTTTTGGTCGACCAGATTGTTGCATCGCATCAGGTAGGCATAACACGGATCATTATTTATCACCAGCTCGTATATTTTTTGTAATCCGTAGGTATAGCCTTTAGAAAGCTCTTCAAATTCCATTCCAAAACGCCAGTGTGGATACCGGGTCGGAAAGCCGCCGTAACTGGCGACCTCGTTCAGCTCATCGTACTCGACGATTTCGAAAACAGTCTCATAAAAATCGAGATCATAGCTTTCGGCGTAGGAACGAATCTCTTCTTTTATCTCAGATAAATCTTCAGGTAGGTTCATCTTCCTTTTCCAAGAAAATCTTTAATCGAGTCATATATTCCGTCCTTGTCTGGAATTTCAGACAAAACTATTTTATCAGCATCTTCAAAATAATCATCGAGATCGCGGATAAATTGACCGCTGCCATACGGACTTTCAACCTGACCGTAGCAAAACAGATTGACTTTCGGGAGCAAATGATCTTCAAGCACTGAAACACATTCATCCGTATCGATTTCTCCCCAATTGTCCCCATCTGAAAAATGAAACAAGTAAATGTTCCAGTCGTTGGGGTTATAAAACTCGGCGATGATTTTATCCGCTAACTTGTAAGCGGAAGAAATTATCGTCCCTCCGCTCTCGCGTGTGTGATAAAAGGTCTCTTGATCGACTTCCCGCGCAACGGCGTCGTGAATAATATAACGCGTTTCAATGTTTTTGTATTGATACTTGAGCCAAGCGTCTATCCAAAACGACTCAATGCGCACAATTTCTTTTTGCTCGTCCCCCATGGAGCCGGAAACATCCATCATGTAGAGAATGATCGCATTGCTTTCGGGTTGGTAGGTTACTTTCCAAGAACGATAACGTCGATCTTCTCGCACAGGTATGATACGCGGTTTTTCAGCGTCATACGTTTTTGCAATAATCTGACGCCGCAGAGCTTGTTTGTACGTGCGCTTAAAATGGCGTAACGATTCCGGCCCGGTTTGGCTAATTCCGGTATATTTATCTTTTTCCGAAATGATATTCTTTTTACCTTTAGGCTCGATGTTTGGCAGCTCCAATTCTTCACCCAACATTTGCGCCAACTCCTCGAGCGAAACATCCACTTCCAGAAGGTGCTGTCCAGGCGCATCCCCAGCGTTGCCCGCTTCATCGCTGTCGCCTCGACCGATTGGAGTGCCAATTTCCCCTTCTCCTTGTCCAACTCCTCCCGATTTTTGGTGATCATAACGAAAATGCGGAATATGGATTTGAGGAATCGGGATGCTGACAAACTCCTTACCGCGTTTACCAATGAGTTCGCCGCGCGTAATATATTTCTTCAAGTTTTTCTTGACCTTGCCGTGAATTATCTGTCGAAAACGGGCGCGGTCGCGTTCAATTCTTTTAACCATAGCTTTCAAGGGTCTTTTATTTCATGGTGTCTTTAATGTCGCCGCGAGCAAAGATACTGGCTACAAAGTTTAAAACATCGGTCGAACAAATATCGCAGTATCCGTAATATTTTATCATCCGGGATTTGACAACATCGATTTTTTCTTGGGTTTCTTTGTCTACCACACTCGAAATAAGTGTGGTAAGTTTAATAGAGTCTTTTTGATCTTCGAAAAGTTTTAATTCCAACGCCTTTTGCAGCCGTTCATTGGAACGGTAATCGAAAGATTTTCCTTCCAGGGCTAAGGCGCCGATGTAGTTCATGATTTCCCTGCGAAAATCATCTTTGCGGCTTTCCGGTATATCAATCTTCTGCTCAATAGAGCGCATGAGCCGTTCATCAGGCTCCTCATCTGCGCCGGTGTATTTATTTTTAACCTTCTCTTTTTGAGTGAAAGCTTTAACGTTATCGATATAATTCCCACACAGCCTTTTGAGCGCTTCTTCGTCCGCAGCGATCGCCCGTTGAACTTCCGTTTTAACAATGTCTTCGTATTCCTCTTTAATATCCGCAAGCAATTCTCGAAAATGCTTACGTTGCTCCTCGTTTGTGATCAAAGAATGATGCCGCAGCCCTTCATCCAATTCATTTAAAACCATAAACGGGTTGACACAATTTCTGCCTTCTTCACTCACCAAAGCATTCGAGATTTTGTCTTGAATATATCTGGGCGAGATGCCTTCCATACCTTCACGTGTTGTCTCAAAGCGCAGCTCCTTGATGTTGTCTTCGGTAAACCCGGGAAGGGTCTTGCCATCGTACAGTTTGAGTTTTTGCATTAAAGTCAGAGCAGCTTTCTTAGGTTCTTCCAGTCTTGTCAAAATTGCCCACATAGACGCCAGTTCAACAGTGTGCGGTGCAATGTGTTTCCCCTTTATTTTATCTTTGTTATAATCCTTTTCGTAAATCTTGATTTCATCTGAAAGTTTTGTAATATAAGGAATATCAATCTTAACGGTACGGTCGCGTAAAGCCTCCATAAATTCGTTGGATTGCAGTCTTTTATATTCCGGTTCATTGGTATGTCCGATAATAACTTCATCGATATCGGTTTGAGCAAACTTTTTAGGTTTGATGCGGTGTTCTTGCGAAGCGCCAAGTAAGTCATAAAGAAAAGCCACATCCAGTTTCAGGACTTCGATAAATTCAACCAGACCACGATTGGCAATATTTAACTCTCCATCAAAATTAAATGCTCGCGGATCGGAATCCGAGCCGTATTCGGCGATCTTTCGATAATTGATATCACCGGTAAGCTCTGTCGAATCCTGATTTTTTTCGTCTTTCGGTTGAAAGGTCCCGATCCCGACTCGATCCTTTTCGGAGAGAAGAAGTCTTTTTATCTTGACGTCTTCGATGATTTTCGACCAGTCGCCATCATACTCATGACTTTTCTCTAAGTAGGTCTGGCGGCAAAAAGGACAGAGCTCTCCGGAAATAGTGATACACTCATCTTCGGCTTTACCTTGATTCAAGTCCTGCATAACTTGGGCACGGAATGCTTCGGGGATAAGATGAAACGGGTCTTCGTGCATGGGGCATTGCACATATCGTTCTCTATCACCATCTTTAATCTTCCACAGAAAAGTATACAAAGCGCCATCTTGAGTTTTGGAATAGGCTTCAAGACCTTTCTTAAATAGGCGTACGATGGTGCTTTTCGCGCTTCCAACAGGACCGTGAAGGAGAAAGACTCTTTTTTCGGTTCCGTATCCTTTCGCCGCGGATTTAAATAAATTGACAAACTTCATTAAAGGTCTTACTAATCCGTAAACAGCATCGCGGCCATCTTCCATCGGGTCGTCAAAAAATTTATACTTAATTAACTTCTCCTTATATTCCGTATACTCCTCCACGCCGTAACTCAAGATCATATCGTAAAGTCTCTGAAATGCTGTACGCGCAACTTTGGGATTCGTCTGGACAATTTCAATATAATCAGAAAAAGAACCCTCCCAGTTCAGTTCTTTAAATTCACGTACATCTTGAAGATCCTTTATTATCGAAACAATTCGATTTCCCTTAGCGGGATTTTTCTTGGTTTGCTCTTTGGTAGTCATGAGAATACACCTCCAATTTCGACAGAAGACTTTGACCCGGTTAACTTTCTAGCAAAATTCATACAAATTCTATGCCATCATAGCCATGTTAACTAAGTCATGTAAAATATAATCTCTCAGTCCTTAAAAACCGTAGACACTTGTACAGATGTGTGGTGATGAAACAAGTGGTTGAACATGCCTGCTTAAACAAAAAAGGCCGAAATGGATATTTCGACCTAAATGAGTATCAAAGAACCGAATGATTAATTGCTCAGCGAAAAATACTCAAAACTCCCCACCCACCCTTTTTTATGCTAAACAAATTTAAAGTATCCTTCTTTTCAAAGTCAAGAAGTTTTTGAAATAAATTTCCCAAATTTGTCTTTTATTAAGCAATTCCGATTAATTCACACAAAGCACATAGTAAATTTACTCATCAAGATACTTATCGGTTCCCGTCTTTGTATTCGTTCAATATTTTTATTGATTAATTTACCCTGTTTTATTATATATAAACCGATTCCACACCCTTGTCATTCCTGCTATTATCCATATATGTTCTTTAAGGTCCGGGAAAAGACATGTTCTCCAGAGTACTCAGTGCCGCAGTTTTAGGAATTGACGCTTATTTGGTCCAAGTAGAGGCGCATCTTGAACGCGGTCTCCCTGCATTTGCTACCGTCGGTTTACCGGAAGGCGCCGTTCGCGAGTCGAAGGAGCGAGTCAATGCGGCCATTAAGAATTCCGGTTTTGGTTTTCCACAAAAGCGTATCACAATCAACCTGGCGCCGGCAGATGTTAGGAAAGAGGGATCGGGTTTCGATTTACCCATGGCAGTCGGGATTTTGGCTGCGATGGGTCAGGTGTCACAAGATAAGCTTCGGGACTATGTTATCCTAGGTGAGTTATCGCTGGATGGAAGCCTCCGGCCGATTAAAGGCGCCTTGCCTATTTCACTTACCGCAAAACAATCTCAGAAAGCAGGTATCCTTTTACCGAAAGCAAACGCAAAAGAAGCCGCGATCACCAAAGACGTTCCGGTTTTTCCCATGGAAAGTCTCGAGGAGACGGTGGAATTCCTCAATGGGCTCATCTCAAAAGAACCTTTCCTGATCAATATCGACGAGGTCTTTGCCCAAAGCCTGAACTATACTATTGACTTTTCCGATGTAAAGGGTCAGGCCCATGTCAAGCGCGCTTTAGAGGTCGCTGCTGCCGGCGGGCATAACATCATTATGATAGGCCCGCCTGGTTCAGGAAAAACCATGTTAGCGAAACGCATGCCCACAATTCTGCCGGACCTCACGTTAGAAGAGGCCCTGGAAACAACCAAAATAAACTCTGTCGCCGGCCTGCTGCCGCCGGATACCGCACTCATCGGAACTCGTCCGTTTCGTTCGCCCCATCACACTATCAGTGACGCAGGTCTCATCGGCGGCGGGAAAATTCCACGTCCGGGGGAGGTCAGTTTAGCCAACCACGGTATCCTTTTTCTCGACGAGCTGCCGGAATTTAAAAAGAACGTTCTCGAAGTGATGCGGCAACCGTTGGAAGACGGTCGCGTCACCATTTCGCGGGCGCAGATTTCCCTGACCTATCCGGCAGAATTTATGCTTGCCTCAGCGATGAATCCGTGTCCGTGCGGTTTCAATACCGACCCGAACAATGAATGTTCGTGTACTCCTCCTCAAATCCAGAAATATTTATCGAAAGTCTCCGGCCCGCTCCTGGATCGTATTGACATTCATGTTGAAGTGCCGGCGGTCAAATACAAAGAGCTGGCCGGCGATGCCACCGGAGAATCTTCTGCGGACATCCGGGTCCGGGTAAAGCGTGCCCGAGATATCCAAATAGAAAGATTTAAAGACCAGAACAATCTTTTTTGCAATGCCAGGATGGAACCGAAAGAAATCAGAAAATATTGCCGAATCGACGACGAGGGAAGTGAACTGCTAAAAATGGCGATTACTAAGCTGGGATTATCGGCGCGCGCCTACGATCGCATTCTCAAAGTATCGAGAACGATCGCGGATCTCGAAGAATCGCAGGATATCGAGTCTCAATTTGTGAGCGAGGCGATTCAATATAGAAGCTTAGATAGGAGTCTGGGGGCGGGGTATTAACTTTTGCCGTCGAAGACTTTGCATCTGCCCATACCATCTATTTTCAAAGAATAGATTTTTAAGTCTGGAATATCTCCTTGTGTGACCTCCAAAAAATTACTTAAAAAAGTTCTATGCTCATTTGAGTCACCCCATACAAAATAGTAATCTATATCATACTCACTGAGTTCTTTTTGCAGTTCTTCTTCCGTTTGGTTCGGTTTAACCTGGCCAAAATACCGAGCACCAATATGATACGAAATGTAAAATGTAGTATGGTGTTTGTTCGCTGCAATATTACCCGTTATTCCGTACTTGTTTTCTAATGTCCTGCTTAAATGATACACATCTTTCTTAGTGTTTATATTTGATTTTAAATATCTTAAAGATGGTAATATGAAAGTTGTTGCAAAAAACAGAATCAATAAATTTTTACTAATATTCCTTAATTACTAAAGCATTCAGTTGGTATCAAAGTATGGAGACGATCGCGGATATCGAAGGGTCGCAGGATATCAAGTCGCAATTAGCGAGCGAGGCGATTCAATAAGGAAGCCTGGATGGGAGTCTGGGCGGCTTATAAGGTTATTCATATGGCATCGCGATGACATCTACACTCGTTTTGTTATCCGAGTGTACTGACTCTGTACCAACGTCATGAGTGATTTGCTGTCATGTCGATCACTTATGGTTCAGCCGCTGTATGAAATCAGAAATAACAGTCTCTACCTATCTTTATTAAAAACCTACGAAACCACGAGTTCTCGGTGTAAATACATCCCCTCTACTGAGTTTCTTATTGACTTTTTCTTTTTTTATTGTTTCTTACTTTATCGTTTTGGTCATATCTGTTTTGTTTTTTTGGATGTGCCCGTCAAAGACCCTGTCCTCGGCGGATTTCGAATTTCGTGCTTAGAATTTCCTTTTCACGGCGTCGTACGTGAAAAGGCTTATATCCTTAAGTCACTCATTTTACGGACGATACCAATTGGAAATAAACACTAACAATTTCACATAAGAAGAGGCAAGAAGAATGAGACCAGAGACTCTAGCCAAAACCGTGCGGGGCGGTGCATTTTTACTGGAGGAAATGAAACCGGAAGACGTGCTGACGCCGGAAGATTTTACCGATGAGATCAAGATGATCAAACAGACCACGGATGACTACGTGACCCATGAAGTGCTGCCCGTTGTGGATCGACTGGAGAAGCTGGAACCCGGACTCAATGAAGCCCTGCTGCGTAAAGCCGGCGAGCTCGGTCTCCTCAGCGTTGAAATCGCCGAACAGTATGGCGGGTCCGATCTTCCAAAATTAGCCGCGACGGTGGTGTCGGAACGCGTATCAGGATCAGGAGGGTTCAGCACTTCGGTCGGATCGCACATGACCATCGGGATGCTGCCGATCGTTTATTTTGGCGACGAAGACCAAAAGGCGCGTTATCTGCCGAAGTTAGCGACAGCGGAACTTATCGGGGCATACGGTCTCACTGAACCGGGATCCGGATCTGATGCCTTAGGCGCCAAAACAACCGCGAAACTCACCGACGACGGCAAACAGTACATTTTGAACGGTTCGAAAATTTTCATCTCCAACGGCGGTTTCGCGGATGTTTTCATTATCTTTGCGAAAATCGATGGTGAACGCAAAAAGTTCAGCGCGTTTATCGTGGAACGCAATTTCGAGGGCTTCTCCTCCGGCGCCGAAGAGAAAAAGATGGGGATCAAAGCCTCATCGACAACGCCGCTCCTGTTAGAAAATGTCAAGGTGCCGGCTGAAAATCTTCTCGGCAACATCGGCGATGGCGCCAAGATCGCGTTTAACATCTTAAATGTTGGGCGTTTCAAATTAGGCTCGGGCTGCGTCGGCGGCGCAAAAAAGGCTCTGGAAAAAGCCGCTCGCTATGCTTTAGAGCGCGAGCAGTTCGGAGCGCCTATCGCAACCTTCGGCATGATTCAGGAGAAACTGGCTGAAATGGCGCTGCGACTCTTTGCAGTTGAATCTGCTGTTTACCGCGCCATCGGGTACATTGATGACCGTATCGGAGAGAACAAAACCGACTATGCCTTGCAACTTGCTGCTATCGAAGAATATGCGTTGGAATGCTCCATGAGCAAAGTTTTAGGCAGCGAACTGATGGATTTTGTAGCGGACGAAGCGGTGCAAATTCACGGCGGTTATGGCTATACGCAAGACTATGGCGTCGAGCGTATGTACCGCGACAGCCGGATCAACCGCATTTTTGAAGGCACCAACGAGATCAACCGTCTGCTCATCTCTGGCCGGTTGCTAAAAAACGCGACACAGGGAACCCTGCCTCTGTTCGAGAGAATTCAACAGTTGACCGGTGAAATGGCACAGGGAGTTAAGGGAGTTATTGAGACAAATGGCGGTCAAAGTGTGTTAGCCGATGAAAAGCAATCTATCGACAATCTGAAGAAATGCACCCTGCTGATTCTCGGCGCCGCGGCGCAAAAATATGAGAAAGCGCTCAATCAAGAGCAGGAGCTACTCGGACGCCTTGCCGATATGATCATGGCGATTTATGCGTCCGAATCGGCCTGTTTACGCGCCATCAAATCTAAAGAGCACAAGAATCAAAAACAGATGGTTTCCGCGGCACAGGTCTATGTTCACGACGCTGTTGAGCATTGCGCGCACTGGGCACGCACGGCTTTATCCCGCTTCAAAAAAGGGGACGATTTGAATCAAGCATTAGGTCTGGTGAGAAAACTGACACAGCACGCTGCGGTCGACACGGTTGGCCTGCGGCGCGAATTGGCCCAGGCCGTGACCCAAGCAAACGGCTACCCATTTGAATATTGATTTGAGAAACAGGCCAAACAAAAAAGTTCAAATAATGGAACACCGATAAGACGGATTTAACGGATCTGAACGGATTAGACCCATGACTTCAAAAGATTTTTCTCTGGAAAACAAAGTCGCCATCGTCACCGGAGCCAGCAAAGGCATCGGCGAAGCGATAGCAGGGGGACTCGCAGAGGCCGGAGCCAAAGTCGTCGTGAGCAGCCGTAAACAGGAAGCAGTCGATGTGGTCGCACTGGCGTTTCAAAACCACGGTCTGGATGCTCAAGGCATCGCTTGTAATATGGGAAATCCCGAAGACATTCAGGCTTTGGTCAAAAAAACCGCGGACGTCTACGGAGGCGTCGATATCATCGTCAACAATGCGGCGATCAATCCCGTTTATGGCGCGGTTCTTAAAACCGAGTCCGCGGTGTTCGACAAAATAATAGACGTGAACCTAAAAGGCCCGTTTGAGCTGGCAAAAACAGCTTACCCGATCATGAAGGAACGCGGCGGAGGCAGTATCATCAATATCTCCAGCACAGCGGGTTTAACGCCCTGGCGCGGCATCGGAATGTATAGCGTCAGCAAGGCGGCGCTGATTCAGTTGACCAAAGTACTGGCAAAAGAGCTCGGACACGTCGGCATTCGCGCACACGCGATTTGCCCGGGCTTGATCAAAACCAAACTGAGCGAAGCGCTGTGGAGCGATGAAAAGATCAAAACTCACATCGTGAATGAGACGCCGCTCGGTCGCATCGGCCAACCCGAAGATTTGGCCGGGTTGGCGGTGTTTTTGGCGTCCGACGCCTCCAGCCACATGACGGGCGGGGTTTATGTGGTGGATGGCGGGATGGTTTAACAACTGAGCGGCGCAAGCAGCCGGGTTCTCTTCTGTGCACCGCCGGGTCGTTCGGCGCTATAGCGTTTCTTACATTCCAGTTCAGTGACGCGCTTCACGGGCGTGATTCCGGTTTCGGGAGAACCAAAAGATTCAGTGCTTTTTCAGAGGTCCGTGGCAAGCGCGCCACTGACCGGTGCGTTAGGCACGTGAGAGAAAAGATTGAATAAATAAATTCTACATT
>JBHHWX010000039.1:0-20531 GCA_046756745.1 bacterium
CCAGATTCTAACCTTCGCTATTCAAACTCGGAGAGGCAAACGAGGTGGTTGGGGAGAGCGTGTCAAGGTTCACTTTTACACCACACTCAATCATGAGAATAATGGACAGTCACAGGTCGTGGCAATAGAAAGGGAAAATTGATTTTAGTAACTATTGTATTGGTTAAATAATTGTTTAGGATTGGCACGCCCGGCAGGATTCGAACCTGCGACCTACGGATTAGAAGTCCGTTGCTCTATCCAGCTGAGCTACGGGCGCATGTGTTTGTCTGTTAGCTTACCGACTCTCAAAAGCCTTCCCAAATCATCAAAAAGGCCGATTTTTACCATCTTTTACGCGATGGGGAAAATATACAAAAATAAATTGATATTTTCAAGATGAAAGTATCGGTTTGACATCTCTATATGGCTTCCTGGTGAGACCGCTAGCTTTTTGTTAAAAAATTTTGTGTTGCCGAAAAGAAATTTGGTGCAAGTGAAACTTTTTGTAAGTATTTTAGTTACAAATCAAAGTATAAGTTAATTTAAGAAAAAATGAATACCAGCAGCAGATGTATCGTCGCCACACATGTTATGGCTGCAATGGCCGTCTTCAAATTGGCGACCGGTAAATTTCAAACTCTTAAATCGGATTCTATCTCCGCGAGTGTGAATACCAATCCGGTTGTTATTCGCAGGATTCTGGGAATGCTGCGTAAGGCGGGTCTGGTGGTTTCCCTAACCGGACCTGAGGGCGGCTCAATGCTCGCCCGCGATCCAAAAACTATCTCACTCCTTGAAATCTACGATGCAGTTGAAGATGGCTGCCTGTTTCATCTGCATTACTCTCAGCCAAGCCAGGAGTGTCCTATCGGCTATAATATCCAGGGCGCCCTGGGTGGCGTATTTTCGGCCGCTGAAAAAGCCGTCAAAAAAGTCCTGGCGCAGAAAACATTGGCTGATATCGCGATTGATATCATGGAGCGATCAGGCATTTCGGAAAAGTTAGCCAGGGGGTTCTCCGCCGATGAGGTGAGAGAAAAATTTGTCTTCCAGTCGGGAAAGCTTATCGAAAAATCATTGGTTAATTCCTGACCCCCAGGCCAGGGGATTTTTTTTGAAACTATTTGTAACTCCAGTCGTTACAAAAAAATAAAATTGTCGCTTATTCTTAGTTATGCGTATTTACGATCACGTTGAAAGGAGGCTTTGTTCACATGAGTAAGAAACTCGACCAGGTGGTGGTCGCATATACAAGATGGGTTATCCGTTGGCGCTGGCCGGTATTAATTGGCACGATGGTATTCGCCCTGGTAGCGGGCAGCGGTGGCAGGTTCCTGGGATTCGATACCAGCTACCGTGTTTTTTTCAGTAAAGACAATCAGCAACTCAATGCCTTTGAAGCCTTGCAAAATATTTATACCAAGAAGGACAATATTCTTTTCGTTTTCGAACCTGTTAATGGGGATGTTTTTACAAATGATAATCTCCGTGTTATTGAAACGTTTACCGAAGAGGCCTGGAAACTTCCGGACGCCATTCGAGTTGATGCAGTCACTAATTTTCAACATATACTGAAGCGTTCGATGATGATCTCATCGTTGCAGACTTAATTGAAAATGCTCCTGCGCTTTCTTCCGAGGAAAGAGAAAAAGCCAGGAACATTGCGTTAAACGAGCCACAACTTCTAAGGCGGCTTATTTCACCGAAAACGCACGTTACGGCGGTCAGCGTCACTTTTCAAATACCCGGAAAAAATCAACAGAAAGAGGTTCCCGAGACAGTTGCAGCCGCCAGAAATCTGGCCGGGAAATACCTGAAGGAAAACCCAGACGTAAGAATCTACCTGACTGGCCTGGTCATGCTGAACAATGCCTTTTCCGAATCCGGCATTAATGACCTGCGAACGCTTGTACCTTTAATGTACCTGATTATGTTTGCCATCATGTTCTTTGTGCTGAGATCTATCAGCGGTACTTTGACGACGATTATTATTGTTTTTCTGTCAACCATTACTGCGATGGGATTTGCCGGCTGGATGAGGATCGGACTCACGCCGCCATCGGCACAGGCACCAACGATGATCATGACTCTGGCAATCGCCGACAGTATCCACATTCTCATTATCATGTTGCGGGAAATGCGACGCGGTATGGGCAAACGAGACGCTATTGTTGAGAGCATGCGAATAAATATGACCCCGGTTTTTCTCACAAGTTTGACTACAGCCATTGGGTTCCTGAGCATGAATTTCAGCGACGCTCCACCGTTCTGGCATCTCGGCAACATCACCGCTGTTGGCGTTACAGCAGCGTTCTTCTATTCTGTATTACTACTGCCGGCGCTCATGAGTATTTTGCCCCTTAAGGTTAGACTGCAAACGGAAAACCGATTAACGATCTTCGACCGTTTGGCTGAATTTGTTATCGCTAAACGAACACAACTTCTGTGAGGTACGGGATTAGCCATCGTCGTCATGGCCTTTTTTATCCCCAAAAATATTCTTAACGACCAGTTCGTCAATTATTTTGATGAAAGAATTCAATTTCGGCGCGATACCGATTTCACAGTGAAAAATCTGACGGGGATTTATGGTGTTGAGTTTTCTCTCGGTTCAGGTGAGAGCGGCGGTATTAGTAATCCTGAGTATCTGGCAAAACTCGATGAATTCGCAGAATGGCTTCGCGCTCAACCCGAGGTCATTCATGTCAACTCCTTTAGTGAAGTCATGAAACGTGTGAACAAAAGTATGCATGGCGACGACGAAAGCTGGTACCGGATTCCGGAGAATCGAGAGTTGGCAGCGCAATACTTGTTGCTGTATGAGCTCTCTCTTCCATATGGTCTTGATTTGAACAATCAGATCAATATCGATAAATCTGCAACACGTTTTACCGTCACACTTGATGATCTGTCATCGGTACAATTGCGAGAATTCTCGGCAAGAAGTGAACAATGGCTCAAAGAAAACACGCCGGAATACATGTTCGCTTACGGGGTTGGGCCAGCCGTCATGTTTGCCAACATTTCCGGTCGCAATATCATCGGCATGCTAAAAAGTACAACTGCGGCGTTGATTCTTATTTCGTTGTCGCTTATGATAGCATTACGCAGTTTTAAGTTTGGCGCCTTGAGTCTGATTCCAAATCTTGTTCCCGCAGTTTTGGCTTTCGGTATCTGGGGAGTGACCGTTGGTCAGATCAATATGGCGTTGTCTATGGTAATGGGAATGACACTGGGAATAATTGTTGACGACACGGTACATTTTTTGACCAAATACTTGCGCGCTCGCAGGGAGAAAAATCTCAGTCCTGAAGACTCTGTCCGATACGCATTCTCATCAGTTGGGTTGGCCCTGGTGGTCACCTCGGTGATATTGGTTGCCGGTTTCGCGATTCTGACTTTATCAGCATTTGATATGAATGCCGGCATGGGCAAACTTACGGCAGTGATGATTGTAGTTGCGCTGTTGGTCGACTTGTTATTTCTGCCGCCCTTATTGATGAAAGCAGAAAGCAAAAAGTATCGTGAATCATCTAAGGAAAAAGAATTAACAGGTGAAGAAGCTTTAGTTCCTGCTAAATAAGCAACCCCTTAAATTCCCCTGGGGAGTATTACGGAGTGTAAATCTGGAGGACGAAATGAACACACAGGTTTTATCAAAAATTGGATTGACATCAATGCTATTATTGATGGTTTCTTTCATAACCGGCTTTGCCCTGGCAGACTCTCAGCAGGAAAAGGGTCTCGCAATTGCAATCGAAGCAGATAAACGCGACAGCAAATTCCATGACTTTACGGCCAATCTCGTAATGATTCTCCGAAATCGGCACGGCGAAGTAAGCACACGCGAGATTCGCAGCAAAACGCTCGAAGTTGAGAAAGACGGTGATAAAACCATGATCATTTTTGACTCGCCGAGAGATGTAAAAGGAACCGCTTTCTTATCATTCACTCACAACAGTGGCCAGGACGATCAATGGCTGTATCTTCCTGCGTTGAAGCGAGTCAAAAGGATTGCTTCTAACAATAAATCTGGACCGTTTATGGGAAGCGAGTTTGCTTATGAAGATATTGCCTCACAGGAAGTTGGAAAATACACTTACAAATATCTACGTGATGAAGTTTATCAAGATCACGACTGCTTTGTGGTCGAGCGATATCCCGTTGATAAGAAATCAGGCTACACTCGTCAGGTCGTCTGGATTGACAAAGCTGAATACCGCACCCAAAAGGTCGATTATTACGATCGCAAGAACGTTTTACTCAAAACATTGACATTTAAAGGGTATAAACAATATCTCGAGCAATACTGGCGAGCCGATGAAATGCATATGGTCAATCACCAGACCGGGAAAGGTACAACTCTGGTCTGGAGCAATTACAAATTTCGTAATGGCCTAACCCCTCGGGACTTTGACATGAACAGTTTAAGACGGGCCCGTTAGCTTGCCGGGCAAAGAGCGCCTAAGCGAAAGCGAAAATGCAATTTAAGGTGAAGAATGTCATTTCAGCCACAAGGAGGAATCTGAAATCCTTGCTCTTTAGGGCCACTTGCAGAATAGCCGCCTTTCTTCTACTAACCGCCGTTTCCCAACTCAAGGCACAGAAGCTCGACCTCTCTGGTTACCTTGCCCTTGAATCCCGGGTCTTTCCGCAGTCCCCTTTGTTTGAGGAGCAATATTCGGGCGGCAATATTTCCTTGTCTTTACAGCCAGAATTTTATCATGAATGGTCAGGCGGCGATCAAAGCATTTTGTTTGTGCCGTTTGTTCGCCTGGATCAGCACGGCGGCGACCGCAGCCATTTCGACATTCGGGAGCTTTACTGGCAGCGAGTCTGGGACTCTTTTGAGCTAAGTATCGGCCTTCGTAAAATTTTCTGGGGCGTCACCGAATCCCAGCATCTAGTTGACATTATCAACCAGACGGATTTTGTCGAAAATCTGGATACCGAAGACAAACTTGGCCAGCCGATGGTTAACCTGACTGTCATCCAAAACTGGGGCACTTTCGATTTCTTCCTGATGCCATATTTTCGCGAACGAACGATTCTTACTGAGGATGCCAGGTTACGTTTCCCGATTCCCATTGACACTGGCGTAGCCATGTATGAATCCGATGCAGAAAAAAAGCACATCGACTGGGCACTGCGCTGGTTCCACACGCTCGGTATTTTTGATGTTGGGTTTTCACATTTTTCCGGTACAAGCCGGGAGCCGACTTTCGTGAGTCTTAATGAGCAGGCCTTCGGGCCGTTTTATCACACCATCAATCAGACCGGACTCGATGTACAGGCGACCACCGGCGGCTGGCTATTAAAACTCGAAGCCATCAACCGGTTTGGGCAGGGAGACCGTTTTTTCGCAGCAGTTGGCGGTTTTGAATATACTTTTAGCAACATCAAGAATTCGGGAATTGATGTGGGCGTGTTGCTGGAATATCATTACGACGAGCGTGACAAGGAAGGACTAACCCCCTTCGATGACGATATTTTAGTAGGCTCCCGGCTGGCTTTCAACGATGTGCAAAGCACAGACCTTTTAGCCGGCGTTATCATCGACAAAGATACAGGCAGCAGCTTTCTAAATTTGGAAGCCAGCCGCCGCCTCGGGGACCGTTATAAACTAGAATTGGAGTTTCGCGGCTTTGTAAACGCCTCTGAACTGGATTTATTTTACGGACTGCGAAAAGACCATTATTTTCAGTTGGAATTGGCGCGATATTTTTAAGATTGACTTATGAAAAGACTCTGCTGGCGCTTCTGAGAATGTTGCATTTTTTTTACAGGCTGACCGCATTGCAGTACCAGGTGACCCAGGAAGAAGGAACTGAGCACCCGTTTCGCAATGAATACTGGGACAATAAGAAAGAGGGCATTTATGTCGACATCGTCTCCGGCGAACCGCTGTTCAGCTCAACAGACAAATTCAAATCCGGTACCGGCTGGCCGAGTTTTACCCAACCGATGGAGTCAAACAATGTCATGGAAAAAGTGGACAGAAAATTGTTTGTGTCCAGAACGGAGCTGCGCAGCAAACACGCAGACTCCCATTTAGGCCATGTCTTCAACGACGGGCCGGCACCGACCGGTCTGCTAACGGGATTTAACCTCCGAAAATCCCAAAAATCAAAAGCCAAAAATCAAAAACCAAAAGCCAAAAATCAAAAACTGGATTATGCCATTACGACAACATCTGTTCAATGACCTTCCCGGCGTGATGCTATTTTTGAGCTCGTAAGATATCAACCAAAAAAATCAATAAGATTTTTTACATTTAAAAATGGATCTGGATTGTTTAAATTTGTATCTTACTTTGTTTTTTCCATAGTAAAAGGGCCTCCTTTTTGTGGGCTTATGCTGTTTGCATATTCATAATACAAATTCATAGAAAAAGAGAATAAAACAAGGTAGAAATTATGAGTGCCTCGATTCCAGTTCACGAAGTGATAAAGTCTGCAAAAGAACGTGGCTTCAAATGGGACCCGAACGACGCTCCTACCGAAGATTATCACGATGCCATTTATGAGTTAGAAAACGATGGTGAGTGGGAAGTTCAACGCGTGCCGGAGCCGTACATCGAAGTTGAAACCAAATATGGCCGAAAGAAGAAGATTCCTCTGGAACACGGCTGGCACCACAAAAGCTGCGGTCAGTGCGGGCATATACCCGGTTACTCCACCTCGATTTTCTGGCTCAACCGGAAGCTTGGTCTGGATTACTTAGATCCCAAAGATCAAACATCGTGCACCGCGTGGAACTATTATGCTTCTGCGACTTCCAACCCGGCAGCTCAAGCCGGGGTTGCCATGCGAAATTTCGCCGCAGCCGAAGAATCCGGGTATTTTCCTATCATCCACTGCGGGACCAGTTTCGGGCATTACAAGGAAACCAGACACGAATTGATTCATCATCATGATTTGCGGCGGAAAGTGCGAGATATTATGAAACGCTTAGGAAAGAAGCTGGTGATACCGGAAGAAATCGTACATTACAGCGAATGGGTTCATGCCGTGCGCGACAAGATTGCAGAGAATCAAGTCATCGACATGAGCACAATTACGGCAACCGTGCATCCGGCGTGTCATTATCACAAGCTGATCGCCGAAGACGCTATCTATGATCCGGAAATCTATGGCGCTCAGCGCTCGGCCATCATTACCGGCACGCTGCAGAAGCTGGGAATTGAGGTGGCAGATTACTCTACTTGGTTTGACTGCTGCGGTTTCGGTTTCCGGCACATTCTGGTTTCACGGGATTTCTCGCGTTCTTTTGCGACCATGCGAAAAATTGAAGTTATGAAAGAAGAGGCGAATCCGGATGTCACGGTCACCCACGATACCGGTTGTGTGACCACACTCGACCAAAGCCAGTTTGCAGCGCAAGCCCACGGACGCAATGTCGGCGTGCCGGTGATGGCCGACTCGCAGATTGCAGCTTTGGCCATGGGCGCCCATCCTTATAAAGTGCTGCAATTACACTGGCACAACACCAACAACAAACCATTTTTGGAAAAACTGGGAATTGACTGGGAGCAAAAATGGCAGGAGTTCGAGGAGGCTGTTGAGGCGCTCAAGAGTGGAGAAAGACAATATCTAACCTGGGAGGATGCAGATGCCTAATCAAGATATTCTCGTGATCGGCGGCGGGCCCGCGGGATTGGAAGCGGCGCGCGGCATTGCCGATTTAGGCTACAAAGCTATATTGGTGGAAAAGAGAGAGCGTATGGGAGGCATGCCAGATGAAGCGCAGTATGCGGCCTTAACTCCGGATCTCAGAAACACCGAGGAAGCGATGGCGGACATGATTGCAGCCGTTGAAAACGAAGCCAATATCGATCTCAGGCTCAAGTCAACCATTGCCGCCGCCGAGGGTGGGATCGGCGACTTCCTGGTGACCATCAAAAATTCTAAAAAGTCCGAAAGAGTCAATGTCGGGGCGGTGATCATTTGCACCGGCTTCCAGCACTTTGATCCGGGACGCGAGACCCAGCAGTACGGATATTACGAATTCGACGACGTCATCACCCTGGTCGATTGTGAGAAGATGCTGAAAGCAAAGAAGTTCGTGCGTCCGTCCACTGGCGAGGTTCCGGAACGGGTCTGCTTTATCCAGTGCGTGGGTTCACGAGACCGGCAAATCGGCAATGAGTACTGTTCCAAAGTCTGCTGCGGCGTTGCTTGCAAAGAAGCTATTGAGATCCGGCAGCAGGTTCCCGATTGTCGCGTCTTCATTTTCTACATCGACATGCGTATGTATGGATATTGGGAGAACGAAATCTACTGGCCCTCTCAGGAAAAATACAAAGTCAACTTCGTCAAGGGTATCGCCACTGAAATATTGCAGAAAGGGGACAAGCTTCTGGTTCGCGGCGAGGACACAACGCTCGGACGTCCCATGGAAGTGCCGATGGATATCGTCATTCTGTCAGTAGGCATGGAACCCAGCGCCGGGACCCGCGAGATGGCAAAGATTTTTGGCCTTGAAAAAAATAAATATGGATTTATCGAGACCATCGGCGGCGCCCTGAACACAGTTGCCACCACGGTGCCGGGCGTGTTTGCAGCCGGCGCCTGCACCGGCCCGGCTGATCTGGAAGATAGTATTTCCGCCGCCGGAGCTGCCGTGATGAAGGCGATAGCAGCGGTGAGGAAAAATTAAGAAAATCCCAAAAAACCAAATCCCAAGTCCCAAAGGCAAATACCGAAGTTACCCTAACCCCGGTGAAGACGTAACCATATAGGAAAAAACAGATCCGGGATTACAAATAATGAGTGAAATCAAAAAACAAGGAAAGCCTCATAACCTCAAGGAACGGACATTTTTATTCGCTTTGGAGATAGTACGGTTAGTCAACAAATTGCCAAAAACGATTGCATGTGTTGAGATTGGTAGACAGCTTATTAAAGCAGGCACTTCAGTTGGCGCTAACTTGGAGGAAGCTGACGATGCGGCGTCGATTAAAGTTTTATTTACAAAGCTGGAATATCCAGAAGAGAAGCGAAAGAAAGCAGATATTGGCTAAGATTACTCATAGAGTCCAAAATGAGTCCAAAATTGCGGACAATGAAGAAACGAGAGAATCACATCAAGAAAGCGACGAGTTGCTTTAATGTAGAAAGTGTCTTCGAACTCTTGGGATTTGGTCTTTTGGGATTTAGAATTTTCTAATTGGATTTTGATTTATGAGCCAAGTGGTTGACACCGAAAGCGCCAAAGAATTCATGAAGGAAGCGCTTTCTAAAATTTCGCCAGAAGAACTCACAGAGATTTGTTCACAATTGGAAATAAAAAGCCAGATATTTCAGAAACAACTCAGTCTAAAGTCGTTAAGTGCAAGTTCAGAAGAAGATTTCTTGAAAATTCTACGACTTATTTTCTCAACCCGTCGTAAAGCGCCAAAAATATTAAAAGAGTTGAACGCTGTAAAATTAAAACAATGGACGGTGGAATTACTCTATGGCAACGGAAAAATCGAAAGCCGTTTCCAAATGTTTTGCGATTATTTAGAGGGGTTGGAGTCCAATGTTCGTTACGACCTCGCCAGCGAGCTGCTGCATTTCACTTTTCCCGGACAATACTGGCTATGGACTCGTTGGATGTGGGACCCAAAGCCGCAAACCGGGGCGCTCACTTTAGTGACGACTGAAGACTACGACTTGAACAGCGCCTCGCTTGGAGAAACCTATCTGAAAGTCGGAGAAGCCGTGGCGTTTGTGCATCAGGTCGGAGCGGCTGCCGGATTTCAAACTATCAGCCGCAGCTTGTTTGGCACAGATGTTTATTTGAGCTGCGTCTATGTGGTTTATGTTTACACGGTGCTGCGCATTCGAATGACACAGGAGTTCAACAAAGTTATTCCGGGGTTGCCGGAATTTTCGCGGCGATTGCTGGGGGTTCATAAGCTGGAAGGCGCTTAAACGGTGACCTTTTTAAAAAAGGTTACCGTCTCGGAAGACGAGCAAAAGTGGCCGTGTATTTGATCTCGTTCCAAAACTCTGTTTTGGAACCGCAAGAATTGAGAAACTCTGTTTCGAAACAAGCCGGAGCATTTGGCGATACAGTTCCGCGAGGAACTATTTATTAGACGATCATTCAGTATTGAGATCAATAGACTGTCGGTATGAGTCTTAGCTAGTGGGTAGGCGAAACAGAGTTTCGCGAATTGAGGTATTCCCAATCTGGAGATTGGGAACGAGGTTTCGAAAGAGACTACTGGAGGAAACATGCCTGTTGATAAGCATCAGATAATAGAAAAAGAGAAAGCGGTTGTAGATGGTATCGAGCTGACCGGCGACTGGAATCGGATGTTCGAGCAGCGAGTGGTGTGGGACTACGATCTGACTTACATGGATCAGATTACAGAGCTGGAGGGCGGGGAATCGCTCGGCTGGTGTTACCAGTGCGCACAGTGTGTGCCGGTTTGCCCGGTCGATATCGTTGGCAGTTACGGACCGCGAAAAATCTATCGGCAGGTGCAATCAGGCATGAACCTTTTCGAAAACGATGAGTTGTGGAAATGCACCACCTGTATGAATTGCCTGCGGGTTTGTCCGAAAGAGGTGGACATGATCAAAATCATGCCGGCCGTGCGGGAACAAGCGGTGCTGGACAGCAATGTGCCGGCTGAGCTGCAGCAGGCGTTTGAACATACTTTCGAATATGGCAACCCGCTGGGGGAATCTCCTCGGAAGCGGGCAGACTGGGTAAAGGATGCGGGCGCTGATATCCCGATTCTGGCGCAGATTAAAAAACCAGTCGATCTCCTCTGGTTTGTGGAATGTTATCCCGCTTACCATCCGCGCGGAAAAGACGCAAGCCATGCGCTGTCCCGGGTGTTGAACGCTCTGAAGGTCGATTTTGGCATTTTGGGGACGGAAGAAAAGTGCACTTGCGATTCGCAACGGCTGGCCGGGGAAATCGGTTTGTTTGAAGAGTTCGCCGAGGAGAATATTCGTCTCCTCAAGAAATACAAATATAAGCAAATCATGGTCACCGATCCCCACGCCCTAAATGCTTTTCAACAAGAATACCTAAAACTTGGCGGTAAGTTTGACGTTGTGCACTACACAACCTATCTTGCCCCGCAGATGAGCAAACTAAAATTGACCAAAAATCTCGGCTACAAAGTGACGTTTCACGACCCGTGTTATCTCGGCCGTCACAATGGGGAATACGATGCGCCGAGGCTCATGCTCAAGGCCATTCCCGGAGTGGAGCTTATCGAGATGGGACGCTGCCGAGAAAACAGCTACTGCTGTGGCGGCGGGGGCGGAGGTATGTGGCTGGACGGCTTCATGGCCGATCACGTCTCGGAAAGACTCTCGGAAAAACGCGTGCGCGAAGCTGTGGAAACCGGCGCGGATGTGCTGGCGGTTTGCTGCCCGTATGAGGTTTCCCGTTTTGAGGACGCGGTGAAATCAACCGGAAATGAAGGAAAATTGCTTGTGAAAGATATCATTGAATTGGTAGATGAAGCGATGAATTCAATCCCAATTACACAAATCCCAAAACCCCCGATTCTCCTATAATTATTTCTATTTGAATATAGGGGCAAAGCACGGATCAAAATGGCAGAATAATTTTTTGTTTATTATGACTAATTATGGCTATTACAATTGAGCATGATATAAAGAAAATCGATGAACAGGAATTTCATCAGATTGATTATCAGGTTACGGGTTTTGCTTTTGCCATACATAATGAGATTGGAAGGTTCTGGAATGAGAAGATTTATCAAAATTTATATCCACAACCTTGCTTCCAGAAGACAGATATGACTTTACTTTTGACGATGGGCAGTGGCTCGAATTAGATGAAGAGAGTACGCGGCTAAAAGAGTTGATCGTAGAATTGCTGAAAGATTGGGGAGCATACTTAGAAACTAACCTATTTTATGAAGCAATTTATCATTTTCGAGGTGGTGAAGATCAAATTGTCAAGAATATTGATGTTGTTCTCAATGGAATGAAGTTAGGGAAACAGAAAATTCATCTACTTAACCAAAACATTGCATTCAAATTAACAGCAATCACGAAAGGCATCGATGGCTATGAGCAGCATTTAAGTAGATTTATTCATCTTACAGATTTAAACGCTCTTCAATGGATTAATTTTAATCACAACATCATTACTTTCAAAACCATATCAAATCAAAAGAAGTAATTTAATTATTCTGCCGATTAATCATTCTGCCATAATTGGGTTTTTGGGCTTCTAAAAACGATACTTGAAAAAATGAGTATGTTTACAATCCAAAACTACGAAATTCACCCAGATTTATTCTACGACCCTCAAGAGCATTTTTGGCTGAAAATTGCGGGAAACCGTGCACGAGTTGGCTACGATCCTCTGGTGCAAGAGTCGATGGGAGCATTTGTTGTGGTGCAACCGGAGGACGTTGGCACATTACTCAACAAAGGCGAGTCCTTTGGAACTATCGAAGCGGAAAAGTACGTTGGGCCGCTGTGTACTTCGGTTTCTGGCAAGATTGTCGCGGTGAATGAACAGGTTGTCGAAAATCCACGGTTGGCAAATACCGATCCTTATGGAAAAGGTTGGTTCATTGAAATCGCGATGAGTGACTTTGTAAAAGAAAGAGAAAGTCTTTTGACCGGGAAAGAATCTCTGCAAGATTGGTTTGAAAATGAGATCAAAAAATACCAGGATAAAGGGTGGCTCGCGGAGCATTAACTGAAAACGATTTACGTGCTCGAGCGTTTGCGGTTCGCAGGAGCCATTTTCCGGATGAGATCAACTTTTATGCTCCTGGGTTAAAACGTTTTTCTACCGATGAATTCGAGCAGCGTAATCCACGCGCGTTCCTGCCCATCAGCTTGACGGGCAGCGCTTGCGTGTTGCAGTGCGACCACTGTGCCGCAAAGATTCTGGATCCGATGCTCCCGCTTAATCACAAAGAAGGGTTGTTTAGCCTTTGCAAACGGCTGGCAGGTTCCGGTACGGAAGGCGTGCTGATCAGTGGCGGCTCGAGTGTGAATGGCGGCGTTCCGATCCACAAACATATCGATGATATCGCTCGAATCAAAAAGGAGCTGCCATTGCGGGTGATGGTACATTGCGGGCTGGTGTCCGACGAGACAAGTTTCGAGCTTAAGATGGCCGGGGTCGATGCTGTGATGATCGATATTATCGGCGCCAACCAGACCATTCGGGATGTTTATCATCTCGACGCCACTATCGAGGATTTCGACCGTTCGCTGGAGTTTCTGCATCAATACGATCACAGCGTCCGGCCGCATATTATTCTCGGACTTCACTACGGCGTCTTTCTGGGCGAGGCCACAGCTTTGGAAATGATTGCGAAATACAACGTGCATGCGCTCATCCTGGTGATTCTGACTCCTCTGGTGGGCACACAAATGCAGGATGTCCCACCGCCCCGGGCGGATGAGCTGGATGTTTTCTTTCAAAAGGCTCGCCTCAGACTTCCTGATACGACGATTATGCTGGGGTGCGCTCGTCCCCCGGGCAAGCACAAGGAAAAAGTCGACCGCTTGGCAGTGGATTGTGGCTTAAACGGAATCGCTTATCCCGCAGATGGGATTGTCGAGTATTCCCGC
The DNA here is from genome assembly GCA_046756745.1 of bacterium. Classification (GTDB taxonomy): domain Bacteria; phylum Zhuqueibacterota; class Zhuqueibacteria; order Oceanimicrobiales; family Oceanimicrobiaceae; genus JBHHWX01. The sequence goes on from JBHHWX010000039.1 coordinate 13,560, forward strand.
TCAAAAGGGTTGCGGCCGAATTTCTTCGAAAATGCGTGTGCGTGTGGATGCTAAAAAAAAAATCCCAATTGAACAAATCCCAAGTCCCAAGAGAGACAGTTGGGACTTGGCCGGCTGCTGCCTGATTGGGATTTAGGATTTTGGGGATGTTCTCGTTCCCAAATTTTATTGGGGAACGAGGAGTCATGAGGAGTACGTTGAGTTTTTGTTAGTATTTGGGCTTTCGAGGTTTTGAAATTTTAAGTAATGAGGATTTGGGATTTGAATTCTTGGAGATACATCGAAGACGACAACGTCACCGCTGATTTCGGCCTGACCGGCGATGAGTTCCTGATGAGCTTGTATCATCCCTCGGTCCCAAAAACAGAGCCGACGCTGCGCCTTTACACCTATCGTTCGCACTGTGCGCTGGTGGGACGGTTTCAAAACATCGAGGCCGAGCTTGATCTCGAAGCCTGTCGTCAGCATGACGTCCCGTTTAGCCGGCGGCCCACGGGCGGCGGCGCCATTCTGATGGGAGCGGATCAGCTCGGTCTGTGTTTGACGGCGTCCGCGGCTACTTTCAAAAATGTCCGCAGGCCTCTTGAAATGTATAAAGAATTCTCAATTCCGGTCATACGGGCTCTCGACCGTTTGGGAATTAAAGCGGCGTTTCGGCCGAAGAACGACCTCGAAGTGAACGGACGGAAAATCGCCGGATTAGGGGTCGCCTTCGATCCCCACGGAGCGATGCTGTTTCACACCAGCCTGCTGGTCGATTTAGACATCCCTTTGATGTTGCGGGTTCTCCGCATCCCTGCCGAGAAAATTTCCGATAAACGCACGACCAACAGCGTGGCGGAAAGAGTCACCACGGTCTGCGAGCAGCTTCAGCAGAAAATCACAACGGACGAGGTTCGAAACATCGTAAAAACGAGCTTTGCAAAAACGTTCGGAGTGGATTTCCATGTGGTTTCATGGCAGCATTCCGATACGACGCGCATCGAAGCGTTGGCGCGTGAAAAATATGCCAATGCGGATTGGATATTTCAGCGCAGCCCGCAGCCGGACATGACCGGCGTCAGCGTACAGAAAACAGCCGCCGGTTTACTCAGGACGTATATCGGACTGAAAGGGGAGATAATCAAAAGTGTGTTGATTACAGGAGATTTTTTTGAAGCCTCGACTATCTTCAATCAAATTGAGGCGAAGTTGAAGTGGAGTCCACTGCAAAAGGATTCGATTGCTAAAGTTGTTAAGGACGTCGTTTCCAAAAATGGCGAGACGACCCAAAGCGTTTCATGTAAGCAGGTGATCGAAGCCATCTGGAAAGCCGGCCTAAACGCACAGGCGAAGAATCGATTGACCAATAAAGGTTCTTGTTATTATCCTTTGTCTAAAACGCCGGCGGAGATTTGAGAAAGAGATTCCAATAAAGTGGCCATTTAAAATAGTATGTTTGTGTGAGAACGAATCCAGATTCGGGGTGTTAATGACGAATCGGCGAAACAGAGTTTCGCATGTTCAGGCGTTCCCAAACAGGAGTTTGAAACGAGAGGGAAATGTCTTTGCGAGGAGCGACAGCGACGAAGCAATTTCCCCGGTTCAGGCACAAAATCAGGAGATTACTTCGCTTCGCTCGCAATGACAGGCCCCCTTTTGGGACAGCTGGAAAGTGACAATTGTTGGGATTTGTTAGTTTGGGATTTAAATGAGAATATGCTAACCGAAACATCACCCATAACAGACCAAAGAAAAATGATCAGCCCTGACTACATCCGCTTGAGCGGCGCCAGCGCTATGGCCCTGCGGCTTCAATCGGGTCGCTTTCCTCGCGACTTCGAATTCGGCGGCATGAATTTGCTGCTAAATTATGAGGACGGCTGCTTTTCGGACTGCGCCTACTGCGGTCTGGCGCGCACGCGCCCGGGAAAATATGAGGATAAGTCCTTTATTCGCGTCGATTGGCCGCTGCTTGAAACCGACCTTGTCATTGATCGCATGGCGAAGTACGAGGATAAGTTGACACGCCTCTGCATCTCGATGGTCACGCATGGTCACGCGTACCGGGATACCGTTGACATCACTGAGCGAATCGTCAGGAAAGTTCGCACGCCGCTTTCCATTTTGGTGGCGCCGCCGACCCTGAATCGCGATCGTTTAAAGGTGTTTAAAGAGGCCGGGGTGGACATGATCGGCGTGGGTGTGGATGCGGTGACCGAAGAAGTTTTTTTTGAACGACGCACCAACGTCCCGAACGGCGGGTTGCAGTGGGAAAATTACTGGGGCATTGTGAACGCGTCCCGCGACATCTTTGGACCGTGGAAAGTCAATTGCCATCTGCTCGTCGGGCTCGGCGAAACCGACCGCGACATGGTCGATATGTTTTACTCTTTAAAAGGCCGGGAAATCTTCGCTTATCTCTTCTGCTTCAATCCGGAGCCGGACTCGCGCATGGGCGAGCATCCAAAATCGAGCCTTACCCGCTGGCGGCGGATTCAACTCATTAAACACTTAATTGAAGAGTACGATTTAGAACGGCAGCGAATCGTTTTCGATGATTCTGGCGCTTTTTTCAAACTTAAGGTATCCGCCCGACAGGTTGAGGAGGTGGTCAACAAAGGCGTTGCATTTATGACCGACGGTTGCGGCGGTCCGAATGACGAACCGGGCTGCACCCGGCCCTACGGCAGCTATCGACCCAGCGAGCCGTACCGGGATTACCCGTTTTTGCCGGATGAATTGGATTTGGTTAAGATTAAGAAACAGCTTAAACTCGATGAGCTAATAAATCCCAAATCCCTAAAAGCCAAATCCCAACCAGTTTAGCTCTCGTTCCAAAACTCCTGTTTTGAAATGCACGAATGGGAGAAACTCCGTTTCGAAAATGTAGCTATTTGAGATTGAGCGTTTGTGTGAGAGTGAATATCGGGTCGAGGTTTTACCTATGACTTGGCGAAACAGAGTTTCGCAAATTAAAACATTCCCAAACAGGAGTTTGGGAGCGAGAGTAAGAGTTCGCTTTTCGCTCCACGATCTTCGTTTTTGGGTTTTGGGATTTGGTCAATTGGGATCATGGCTTCGAAATTAAAACAATACCTGCAAGACCCATTTCTGAAGCGCCTCTTTTCAGAAATTCGCGCCACAGGCCCCTTGCGTTCTATTTCCGTCGACTTGACACACGTGTGCAATCTGCGCTGCGCCGGGTGCTATTACTTTTCAGAGGAAATGGACCAGTACAAATCCCCTCAAGATGAGTCCGAGTTCAACGCCTTCGTCGAGCATGAGAAGGCGCGGGGAACGAATTTCGTGACCATCGTGGGCGGCGAACCCAGTCTGGAGTTGCAGCGCATCCAAAAAATCTATGACAATTTTTGGATGAACGTGGCTACCAATGGCTTGCGTAAAATTCCGTTCGAAGGTTTTGAAAACATGCCCATCGGGATTTCTGTTTGGGGCGATCACGAAACAGATAAACGCTTGCGTGGTAACGGTAAAATCGATATTTTTACCCGGGCTTTGCAAAACTATCGCGACGATCCCCGGGCGTTTTGGTACTACACCGTTACGCCTGGCAATGCCCATGAAATCGAGAACGTGGTGCAGAAATGTATCGACAATGGCAATTATGTTTTGTTTAACTTCTACGGCGATCTCGATGGTTTCGGCGGCGCGTTAGATTACAGGCTGGGCTTTGCCAACTGCCGTCGGCAGATCGACCGGATGATCGCGCTGTATCCGGAGCGCATCCTGATGACGTCCTATTTCAGCCGGGTGGTTTCCACCGGCAGGCTTTACGATGAAACGTGGGGCTACGACGTCTGTACCAGCATCAGCCCCGACAACGAAATTAACCGGCAGCGTATTCGGAACGGAAAACTTTACAATCCGCACTTCCGTGCTTACAACGCGGATTTCGAGACCACCCGCCGCTGCTGTACCGGCATCGAGCGGGACTGTGGCAGTTGTTACGACACCTGGGAGCATTTCTCATGGGTGATGTTGAACCTGAAAAAGCACCTCGGCTCCAAACAGGAATTTACCAACTGGCTGACGACGATGTATCTATTTTATCTGATCAACCGGATCGTCGATTTTGACAGCGGCGTCAAACGGCTGCCGGAAATTCATCGGCGAGTAGGAACTTTATCGGAAAAGGAGGATTGGGAAGTGGGAGTGGCCGCTTAGTTAGTGCTGTCCTGAAGAAAGTGCAAAAAAATAGAACGCGGATGACACGGATTTAACGGAACGGAACGGATTAGACTTAACGGAGTGTGGCGAAGTCAGTGGAATGTGTATTGTGTGGCTCATGATTTTTTTGCTTTTCTTCCAAAATCAAATCCGTGTAAATCCGTTCTATCTGTTAAATCCATGTTCCATTCATTTGCGGCTCTGCCGCGTTAGGAATTAACTGGAGGACAAAATGAACATCTTAGTACCGGTTAAACAAGTACCTGATTTAGTAGAAGAGCTTGAAATCGATGATTCTGGCAAGGACCTGAACCGGGAGTGGCTCAAGTACAAGATCAATGAATTTGATGATCACGCACTGGAGGAAGCTCTGCAATTGAAGGAGGAAACCGGTGGGAAAGTTACCGTTCTGGCGTTGGAAAGCGAAGGCATCGACAAGACGCTTTTCACCGCAGCGGCCAAAGGCGCAGACAAGCTCATCAAAATCAACGGCGATTTCGGGCCGGGCACGCCGAGTCATACCGCTGCAAAAGCGTTCGCTAATGTCATTAAAGGTCTGGAATACGATCTGATTCTCACCGGCGTGCAGGCCGCGGATGACCGGGACGGTCAGATTGCTGTGCTGTTGGCGCATTATCTCGGCCTGCCACACGTGAGCGTGGTCGCCGGCGTCAAAGTCGAAGGCGACAAAGCGACGGTGCACAAAGAATATTCCGGCGGCGTGATGGGCGAGTTTGAAGTGGACCTGCCGGCGGTGTTGGGCATTCAAGCCGCACGGGAAACGCCGCGTTACGCTGCGGTCAGCCGGGTGCGCCAGGCCATGCGCTCCGCTACCCTCGATGAAGTTGCCGGTGGCGACGTCAGCGTCTCCGCTGGTTCCCGCGTGCAGCGCATGTTTAAACCGGAAACCGGCAAAGGGGCGCAGATGCTGGAAGGGTCTGCAGATGAAATCGCTGGTAAAATTATCAACATCATTCGCGAGAAAGGAATTAGGGCATGAGCAACGATATTTTTGTAGTCGCCGAACATTTAAAAGAAAATCTCTATGATGTGACCTTTGAGCTGCTGGGTAAAGGGCGCGAGCTGGCCGATACGCTGGGAGGCAGCCTGGTCGTTGTGCTCATGGGCAGCGGGGTGAAAGACCTGGCCAATCAGATGGGCGAGGCCGATAAAGTCATCTGCTGCGAAGATGCCAATCTGGTTGACTTCAATCCTGAGACTTATGGGAAAACGCTGACTGAGATTGTCAAATCCCAGAATCCCAAAGTGGTTCTGGTGCCGAACACCTCCATGGGCATGGATTTAGCCGCCGGACTCTCGGTCGATCTCGATTTTCCGCTGCTGGCCTACGCCAGCGATCTCAGTGTGGACGGCGGAAATCTGACCGTGACCAGCCAACTTTATGGTGGCAAGATGAATGTGAAGTCTGCGGTCGAGGGCGACCGGTGTGTTGTTTCCGTGATCGCCGGATCGTTTCCAGTGGACGCCGGCAAAGGCGAAGGCGCGCCCACGGTCGAAGATTTTGCCGCGCCCGCGTCACTTGCGGAAAGCCGGGTTCGCTTTAAGCAGCTCATCGAGCCGGGGGCGGGTGACGTGGATATCACCCAACAGGACATTCTCGTCAGCGTGGGACGAGGGATTCAGAACGAAGACAATCTGCCCCTGGCACAGGAGCTGGCTGATGCGCTCGGCGGCGCTTTGGCTTCCTCGCGTCCCATTGTGGACAACAAATGGCTCCCCAAAACCCGGCAGGTCGGCAAGTCCGGCGTGAAAGTAAAACCGAAGTTATACTTGACCGCCGGCATCAGCGGCGCCCCGGAGCACATCGAGGGGATGAAAGACGCCGAGCTGATCATCGCCATCAACACCGATCCGAATGCGCCGATTTTTGATTATGCCCATTACGGCGTGACCGCGGATCTGTTTGACGTGGTGCCGGCGTTGACGGAAAAGTTGAAAAATCCCAATTGAATAATGAACCGGGCGCAGATCAGGTTGAAAAGATCTTAAGAGCCGGTGAGCAAGGGCGCACTCAATTGATCATGAATGAAATTAATCTCGGGGAAGTGTTTTGTCGAATAGCCAAAAACCGGGGATTAGATTTTGCCGAGGAGAAGATTTCAGAGATTCTGTCGCTAAAAATTCAATGGCTCCTTCCTAACCGGCCAATGATTATGAGCGCTGCCCGTTGTAAAACTCGGTTCCCCATTTCGTACTCGGATGCATTTTTAGCGGCGACTTGTGTTGCGACCGGCGGCATATTGCTGACTGGAAATCCTGAGTTTGAAAAGTTAGGAGATGAAATTAGAATTCAATGGTTACCCAAGAAACATAAGAGAAAGTAACCTCACTTATTGTGAGATGACGTGATAGTGATGTTCAGAACGGATAATCGGAAAGTACGGATGCCTTCCTGCTTTTTATATCACCTGAATTAATGTAATCCGTGCATTCTGATCATCCGCGTTCTAAAAGGTGACGCGCCTCTGCAACCCTTCCATCACCATAACTGTTACTTAACTTAAACGTGAAACAGGCGAAATTTTGTCCAACGCACCTCAGATTCGTACCGAAAAATCCAGCGGCTTGCTCGTATTTCGTTTGGGCCGTGGCTGGCCCATCTCGATGGCGTATATTATCAGATCGATTATACCGATTACCAAGCGTTGATCCGCGCTAATCAGCGTCCTAATCTGATGGGGGAACTGTTACGAATATTTTTTATAACGGTAAAACACCCGATAATTTATTTTCCGGTAGCTTTTATCCTTGCAATTTTAACCAACTATGTTTAAACTTTAA